>CAYNJI010000032.1:5127-9146 GCA_964397605.1 uncultured Dehalococcoidia bacterium
CCGGAGGGCGTCCACGCTGTGGCCCTCCAACGCCTGTGCCACGCCGACCAGGTTGCCCAGGGACTTGCTCATCTTGCTCTCGCCCATATTCAGCAATCCGTTATGGACCCAAAATCGGGAGAAGGGCGACACGCCGGTATAACATTCGCTCTGGGCAATCTCGTTCTCGTGATGAGGGAATACCAGGTCCTGGCCTCCGCCGTGGATATCCAGGGTTTCTCCCAGGTGTTCCAGGGCGATGGCGCTGCACTCGATGTGCCAGCCCGGCCGGCCCGGCCCCCACGGACTCTCCCAAGCGGGCTCGCCGGGTTTCGCCGCCTTCCAGAGGGTGAAGTCCATGGGGTGCTCCTTCCCCTGCAATGCCACTACCCGCGCCCCGGCAATCATGCTCTCGATGGAACGGTGGCTGAGCTTGCCGTATCCTTCGCAGCCGCTGACCCGAAAATACACGTCCCCGCCCGACTCGTAAGCGTGGCCCTTCTCCACCAGCCTGCGGATTATCTCCTGCATTCTGGGAATGGCCTCCGTGGCCAGGGGGTAGACGTGGGCGGGCATAACCCGCAGGCGCTCCATCTCCCCGGCGTACTCCTTGATGTACTTGTCCGAAAGCTCCCGGTAGCTGACCCCTTCTTCAGTGGAACGGGTGATAATCTTGTCGTCAATGTCGGTGAAGTTCTGCACGTGGCGGACCTTGTGCCCCTTGAACTCCAGGTATCTGCGGAGAACGTCGAAGACCACGGAACTGAAGGCGTGACCCACGTGGCTGGAGGAATAGGGCGTGATGCCGCAAACGTACATCTTCACCGACTGGCCGGAGGGCGCGAAGTCTTCCTCCACGCCGGAAAGGGTGCTGTATAGTCTCATGCCTTGGCCTCTAACAGCGCGACAGCATAGGCCGCCAGACCTTCGCCTCGGCCGGCGAACCCCATGTGGTCGGTGGTGGTAGCCTTGATGCTCACGTCCGCCTGATCCGCTCCTAGGGCTTGTGCCAAATTCTCTCGCATACTGACGATGTAAGGCCCCAGTCGGGGCCGTTGCGCCAGTATTGTAGCATCCACGTTGACCACCCGCCACCGACGGGCCGAGACCAGAGAAGCCGTCCGCTTCAACAGCAGAAGGCTGGAGATACCTTTAAGCGAGGGGTCGCTGGACGGAAAGTGCACGCCCTTGTCACCCAGGGCGGCGGCACCCAAGAGAGCATCCATCAGTGCGTGAACCACCACGTCGCCGTCGCTGTGACCGGAAAGCCCCTTGTCGAAGGGAACCTCAACCCCGCCCAGAATTAGGGGCCGCCCGCTTACCAGGGGATGGGCGTCGAAGCCCAAGCCCACTCGCATACTCACTGGGCTGCGGCTCCTCGAGGCGCCCTCATCAGCGCTTGCACCACCAGCAGATCCTCCGGCGTGGTCACCTTGACGTTGCGATAGGAACCCATGAACACCTTCACCGTAGCGCCGAGGCTCTCAACCATGGACGCGTCGTCTGTAAAGTCGCCGCGACATTCTTCGTGGGCCCGTAACAGTAGCTCGGTGCGGAAGATTTGGGGTGTCTGCACCTGCCACAGCCTCTCCCGGGGTGGCGTCTCTTGCACCGCGCCGTCCTCCGAAACAACCTTGATTGTGTCCTTCGCCGGCACGGCACAGACGGCTGCTCCCGTTTCTGCGGCAGCCTCCAGGCCTCGCAGGACCATCGCCCTGTCCACGAGCGGACGGGCGCCGTCGTGCACAGCCACCCAATCGCACTCCCCAAGCGCATCCAGTCCCGCCCGCACCGAGTCTTGACGCCGCTCCCCGCCCACACACAGCCCAGCAACCTTTCCCATCCCGAACGCCGTCGCCAGCCGCCGCCCGTCCTTCAAACGCTCCTCCGATAGGACCAACGCGATGCGACTAACGGCCGGCAGCGTGGCGAACGTTCTGAGGGAGTAAGCAATGAGCGGATCCCCGCCGACACGAGTGAAAATCTTGTCCAGGCCGTCCATGCGCGAGCCCTTGCCCGCTCCCAGAATCACAGCCCCCACCGTTCCGGCGGTGGGGGACTCGACTGTCGTCATCTATAGATGCCTCTGGTCTGGGCAAAAATGATGCGCCCTGCCGCCGTCTGGAGTACCCGCGTCACAGTGACCTCTTGGATAGAGTTGATAAAGCGGCGTCCGCCCTCCACCACAACCATAGTGCCGTCGTCTAAGAATGCCACCCCTTGGCCCACCTCCTTCCCTTCCTGAATGATGTTCACGGCCAGGTTTTCCCCCGGCAGCACCACGGGCTTGAGGGCGTTGGCCAACTGGTTCACGTTGAGCACGTTCACCCCGCTGAGCTCCGCCACCCGATTGAGATTGTAGTCCGTAGTAAGAATGTAAGCCTTCATGTCTTTGGCCATACGCACCAACTCCGTGTCCACCTCGCCGCCCATGGGTACCTGCGCGTCGGTAAACTGGATGGGCAGGTCACTGTTCCGGCGTAGATGAGAAAGGACCTCCAGACCCCGCCGGCCGCGCGTTCGGCGTATTGAGTCGCTTGAGTCGGCGATGTGGCGTAGTTCGTCCAGCACGAACTGGGGAACGATGAGGGTGCCCTGGACGAAGCCCGTTTCGCTGAGGTCCCTGATGCGGCCGTCTATGATAGCGCTGGTATCCATAAGTATGCGAATCTTGGCGCCGCTCGCCGCCCTTGAACCCCCGCCCGCCCCCGGAAGTATCAGATGAAGGTCCTGCTCACGGTGCAGTCCGATGGACAGGCCCACAAAGGCGAAGGTGCCCATGATAATGAGGGGTATTATCCAGTTCAACCCTTCCGTCAACTGGAAGAAGGGGATGGAGACGAGGGCCGCCACTATCAAGCCCACGATTAGCCCCAGCGTACCGGAAACGATGGTGCTCAGGGATACCCGATTCGCTTCGTCAACCAGCCGCTTGAGGGTGTCGACCAGGCCCGGCCCCAGCAGGCCGCCGACCAGGCCACCGACAGCGGTGAATGCGAGGCCCCAGGGTAAATAGTCGGCAGCTTCGTTGGAGGCCAGAGACAAGGCGACGCTAACCCGCCAGCCTATGACGGCAAAGACAACCAGGGATGCCAACCTTACAGCCAACTAACTAGCTACCTAACTGCTCCTCCCGTCCACCCCTCGGCGTCTGAGGGAAATCCTGAGAAAAGTGAATAGTGCAGTGGCAAAGCCGATTTTCTCTCGTGCCTGAGTGTGGTGAGAGTCAATAAATAGTGCTACCACTAGAATATCACAGGCGAGCTAATTTATGAATAGCGCACCTGCTCCTAGGCGCCCACTCCGGCATCGACGACCGCCGCCATCGAAGCGGCTTCCGCCTTGCGGAAACTAAGGGACCCGTCCTCCAGGTCCACCGTCACCGCATCACCCTCCTCCAACTCCCCCGACAAAAGCATCTTGGCCAGAGGGTTCTCCACGAACCGCTGCAACGCCCGGCGAAGCGGCCTCGCCCCGTACTCCGGGTCGTACCCTTCCTTCACCAGCCAGCCGAGGGCGTCTTCCGTCAACTCCAGGGTAATCCGCTGCTCCGACAGCCGGTCCTGAATCTCCTTGGCCATCAGCTTCACTATCTCCCGGATCTGATCCTGAGTTAGGCCGTTGAAGACGATGATTTCGTCGATTCGATTCAGAAACTCCGGCCGGAAGGCCCGCTTCAACGCGTCCTGCACCGTGGACTTGAGACGCTCTTCGTCCAGAACGCCGTTGCCGTCGGAACGGAAGCCCACGGCGGCCCTGTTAGCCATGCCGGTGCCCAGGTTGCTGGTCATGATGATAACGGTGTTGCGGAAGTCCACCGTCCGGCCATGACCGTCCGTAAGCCGCCCATCCTCCAGAATCTGGAGAAGGATGTTGAACACCTCCGGGTGCGCCTTTTCGATCTCGTCGAACAGCACCACGCGGAAGGGCCGGGCTCGCACCGCTTCAGCAAGCTGCCCGCCTTCTTCGTACCCCACGTACCCCGGCGGAGCGCCCACAAAACGAAAAGCCGTACCCCGCTCCATGTACTCCGACATGTC
>CAYNJI010000033.1:0-9060 GCA_964397605.1 uncultured Dehalococcoidia bacterium
CAGGAGGGACGGCGTGACACGAACGCGGTGGATCGTGCTCTGGACGACGCTTATCGTCATCGGCGCGGCGGCGGGCGCCGGCGTCTGGCTCCGACGGCCAGACATGCCCCCGGTGGCCGCGGAGGCGCCGCGGAAGCGCAACCTCGAGGCGGTGGTCGCGGCGTCTGGGAAGGTCCAGCCGAAACGACAGGTCAACATATCGGCGAACATGATGGGGCGTGTGACGCGGCTCGCCGTCGAGGAAGGCCAACGCATCCGCGCGGGCCAGTTCCTGCTCGAGATCGATCCGAAGTCGCTCGAGGGCCAATTGCAACACGGCGAAGCGAGCGTGGCGGCCGCGCGGTCGTCGCCCACGATGGCCCGCCGCCGGGCCCGCGCCCGCCGAAGCGGCGACGTTCGTTAGGGGACGTGGTGGGGACCGACCGCAAGGCGATTCAGACTATCGGGCGACGTCCCCGTCCAGTAAGCGGCTGGGGAGCGTCGTCGTCTGCGGTCCCGGGAGCAGATGCGCCTTCCGCGCCCAGAAACTTCCGTCGGCGTTGGTGATATCTAAAATAACTCGCCAGGGATTTAGCGGCGCGGCTTGGGGAATTGAACACGGGCACGTTGGCTTCTCTCAGCATGGCCAGCCCCTCCTCCGTGTTGTCCCCGCCCGTTGAAAGGAAGACCAGAGGCTTTGACGTTTGGGCCTTCAAGTCCAGCACAATCTCGGCTTGTGACGGGGTTCCGGCGGTGGCTATGAGCAACGCTCCCGCCTGAGGTTCCCGTTCCAGCAGCGTGAGAACGTCGGCGAACTCCTTCCGGCTGGCCACACCGGTGATGTCGGCGGGATTGGCCGCCCAGCCAAAGCCGGAGAGAATCTGGTTCAGCCCCGCCTCGGCAGTTTCGCTTAGGGGAGGAAGAAAAATTCCGGCGTGGCCCAGGTGGTCGGCTATTAAGGAGCTTATGCCGCCGGAGTGAGAGACCACGGCGACGCCGTCGGCGGTTGGAGCAGGCGCGTAGGCTAGGAGGTGGGCCGTCTGGATGAGGTCATCGTAGTCTTCGCACCGGGTAACTCCAAACTGACGAAATAGGGCGTTCTGGACCTCGTCGGAGCCTGTGAGAGCCGCCGTGTGGGAACGGGCGGCGGTTGCGCCCACGGGGGAGCGACCTACCTTGATCAGGGCAATGCTCTTGCCCAGGCGCAGAGCCTTCTTCGCCGCGTCCAAAAACTTCCGTCCGTCCTTTAAGCCCTCGATGAAGCAGGCGACCACTCTTACGTGGGACTCGTCCAGCAGGTAGTCAATGAAATCGGAGGATTCCAGGTCCGCTTCGTTGCCGGTGGAGATGACGTGGGAATAGCCCAGGCCCAGGTCGACGGCGCGGGTCGTGAGCGGACCGAAAGCGGTGGCCCCGCTTTGGGACACGAGGGCCACCGGGCCAGGCTGGAGGCGTGGGTCCGGGGCGTGGGAGCTGGGCCAGACCCCTTGCAAAACGTTGGCTGAGCCCAGGCAGTTGGGGCCGGAGACGCGTAGTCCTGAGGCGGAAGCGAAGTCGCCAATCTCATCCTGTAGAACGTTTCCTTCCTGGCTGCCCCGCTCGGCGAAACCGGCGGATACGACGATGGCCGCACCCGCCCCCACGTCGGCGCTTTGTTTCAAGACCGGCAGCACCTGGTGGTAGGGCACGATGATGCCCACAAGGTCGGGGCTTTCGGGCAGGTCGGCTAGGGACGGGTAGCACGGTACGCCCAAGATCTCCTGGTATCGTGGGTTGACGGGGTAGACCCTCACCCTGTCATGAGATTCGAGGACGGAGCGGAGGAATCGTCCTCCGTATTGGGGACGGGGCGTCGCGCCCACCACGGCGATTGAGGCAGGTTCGAGCATTCGCCGGATTGACTGGCGCTTGCGGGATTCTTCGGATGGCATGGGGCGTTGGGGTTCCTTCTTGCCAAGATTGAAGTCGCGCCAATGTTAAGGCCTGGCATGGGCTAACGCCAGAGGCGGCGCTGATTGGTGGCGCGTAAACGCGCTGGCTGATAGAATGGGCGCTGGAATATGCGGGCGGCGCATAATTGCCATTAGGCGTTCAAAAGGGCGTCCGCATCCCACAAGGGGAAAGAAATTGGAGGTGACCGATGGCAGACGGGGTGGATCCCAATAGGGTGATACTGACGGGGGAAAATCCATACGTTCGGCTGGCGCTGAGCCCGGACGGCGAGTTGACTAGCCTTACCAGCCTTTGGAAGGTGATCATGTCCCCGGAGGGCCCGGGCAACGCCCTGTTTATCGTCAGCGATCTAACCGAAAACATGCCGCGGGTTTACTCGGACAACATTGCTATGGCCCGCTGGTTCCAGCGGAACATAGTGTATCGCCAGCACGAGCCTTTCGGCGACGTGGACCTGGACGTCATCGAGGCAGAATTCGACAAGAACGGGGACGTCCGGTCATTCTGGACCGAGAGGATTCTCACGGATGACGAGGAGATTACCCTCACCTGGTACGACATCCAGGAGCCGAGCATGATAAATCCGCAGCCTAACAGCCGGCCTGGGCGGCCCCACGGCGTCTACGCGTGCATGATAGCGTCGGCGGGCGCGCGCCTGGCCCTCAACGGAGTGCCGGCCCAAGGCAAGACTTTCCTGGCCAGCGAGCACCCGGGAACGCAGGCAATGTCTTCCCTGGCTTTCTCCGAAACGTGGCTTCTGGAGCGATAGCTGGGTCGTTCCTAACCTTGGGCAATGACTCCGAAACGCAAACGTGGATACGGAGGTGAACGTTGAAGATATATTGGCAGCATAAGAGGAAGGGCCAGGAGTTGATCTTGGACGCCCTCGACGGCCAGAAGGCGGCCCTCGGAGCGGTGCGGGAGACGAAGAGAGGGTTTGACGCCTTCGCCGCCACCACGGGCTACGACCCGGGAAGGGCCACGAAGGGCCTGCCCTCTATGGAAGTGGCCAAGTCCTTCGTGGAGTCCTTTGAACCGTGGAGCCTCTACGAAGGGGGCGAGGAGGCCCTCCCCATCGAATCGGAGGTTCGGGTCAAAGAGACGGCCTAAACTACTGGGTATATTGAATCGGACGAGGTTGGACGCGCAATGTCAATAAGGCAGATATTCTTGGTTGGAATTGCAGCGTTGGCGTTGGGATTGTCGGCGGCTTGTGGCGGTGACGACGAGCCTCAGCCGACTCCCCAAGTGACGCCCGCCTCGACCCCGGCGCCAACGCCGGTTCCGATTCCTCAAACAACGCCCGCGTCGACGCCGGCGCCAACGCCGGCTCCAACACAAACTATGCAGCAAGCGGAGGAACGCCCCGAAGTTATGAGCAAGAGCTACAGCAGCTACCCCGATATGGTCATAGACACGGATAAGCAGTATTCGGCCACAATGAAGACCAACAAGGGCACGGTGGTTTTCGAGCTATTCGCAGAGGAAGCGCCTAAATCGGTCAACAACTTTGTTTTCCTGGCCAGGGAGGGATATTACGACGGGGTGATTTTCCACCGCATCGTGAAGAACTTCATGCTCCAGGGGGGCGACCCCACGGGCTCCGGTATGGGCGGCCCGGGTTATAAGTTCGCGGATGAGCCGGTGACCAGGGACTATCTGCCGGGGACGCTGGCCATGGCCAACGCCGGCCCCAACACCAACGGCAGCCAGTTCTTCATTATGCATGGGAAGCTCGACTTGCCCAAGAGCTACAACATCTTCGGAATCGCAACGGAGGGGTTGGACGTGGTGAACGCCATCGCCGACACGCCCGTGGGCCCGAGCTCATCGGGTGAGCCATCCAAGCCGTTGGAAGAGGTCTACATCATCAGCGTGTCCATCGAGGAAACGGACGGGTAGATAAGCGCTCCAACCCCGGACCTTTAATCTAATGGTTGGCGCCCGAGTTGGGACTCTACGCTCTGCGAACAGTGACAGGTTCGTGAAAGGCAACATTCCCCTTTCCCCACATTAGTCTTTTGTCATGCTGGGGGTTCCCCTGTTACAAAGGTTATTCCGTGAATCCTCGCCCATGACTTCGAAGCAGGATTTCGGCCTCATGTCCCCTTGTAGTTTTATGGATGCATTCGTTGCATTTGTGGGAGTGCCAATCTCTAGATCGTGAAGGGGTGTCGTTTGATAAAAAGAGTGCGTAAGTATTTCACCAGTAGGCAAGGTAAAATCTTGGCTGCCGTATGTATTGGCATACGATCAGTCATTGCCATTGTAGTAGCCTTGCAACCTGAGAAAACAAAGGAAGAACTGCGACTAGAATTGAATGAATTAAGGGAAGCAGAAGCTAGAGGCCCCAACAGTCCGGTGGCGCATTGTTTTAATCAGTATCCTCAAGGCTTACAACGGACTGAGTGTGTTGACGCCTATTGGGACAGTCTTTGGATGCATCCGAACTTGGCAGAGGCCCAAACGGCATTTATGGAATGCAATGAGAAGCTTAACCAACGCTATCCAGATTCGGCGGTTCATCCTACCAGAAAGGGCATCACCTCAACCATATTAACTGGCGGATGGGACGCAGACTTGCCCACTAGGGAAGAGGCTAATGAGAAAGTCAATGAAGATATACGGGGATGGAATGAGTTCAACCCAGGATTAGACTGCCGACTAGCTAAGTAGATGGCCGCTAAGAAGGCAAAGGCACATCCTTCGAGTCGGGCTATGGAAACCCTGGTTTGATTGTTCGAGGAAACGGACGGGTAGATCAAGAGACTGGGCTAACGCCTATATTGCCACCCATTACGTAGGGGCGGGTTTTAAACCCGCCCCTTGATTCTAGGGTCTTAGGCGGAAGAAAAGCCGCTATTCTTTGGGTGGAACTACGAAGGGGTATTCCTTCTTCCAGCCGCTGAAGCCGGGTTCCATGTAGGCCACGTTGGTGTAGCCCATCTCGATAAGTGTCTGCCCTGCCAGGGCAGCTCTACCGGAACCCCCTCAATGGGCAATGATGCAGGCGCTCTTGTCCGGCGCCAGTTCCTCGATGCGTCCTTCCATGCGCCCGCGGGCGAGGAGGGTTGCGCCTTCGATGTGACCCTGGGTCCATTCATCCGGCTCACGAACGTCTAGAATGATAATCTCTTCGCCGGCAGCGAGCCGGTCGTGGGCATCCTTCAGGGGCACGGCGGGGACGGCCTTCTGGGCGGCCTCCACCATCTTCTTTCCTGCTTTTTCCAAGTTTTCTCTCCTTCTAGTAAGTGGCGTTGACTGGATCAGTCCCATCAAGAAATAGCATAAAGGGCGGCGGGTAGTCAATCGTACCGCCTTGTCCTATGACATCCCCCCATTGTTGTAATTCCCCCTCCTCTGCTAACCTCCTCCTATGAATAAACCGTCGCACCCCATCCTACCTCCCGACGCGCACCTCCAGAAAAAAACAAAAACGAATAATCCAATAAATATCAATTAGATCCACGCCTGAACCGTCCCAAACACCCAGAAAAATCGCCATATTCAAAATTGTGATCGAATAAACGCCACGCCTGATAAGCCTGAAACGAGTACCCAAAACCCCAATTGTTTCCCACAAATAAATCCATAAAACCCATTCGCTTTCCACGGACGAATCGCCTATCGGCACTCTCCTCTGCCACCTCACCCTTCACGGCTATCGAAATTCCTTGGGCCGATAGGTACATAAATCGTCGGCGGGTTGATATACTATTAGGCGGCTAGATAGAGTTTCTTTGTGGTGTGAGTTGGCATGAATCGAATGAAGAGCGCCTTTGAGCGAGCAATGGAGCGGGCGATGCAGTTGGAGGAGCCCGACGAAAAGCAGCGCCTGGAATGGGAGTTGGCTCCCAAGGGCCGTCGCTTGGCCGGGTCCTACCTCAAGGGACAGGGAGCGCCCTTCACCACCATCGAGAACGAGCCGCCCGATCGTCGCGCGTACCTGGTCAAGGGAATGATGGAGGCGCTGGTTTCCAACTTGCAGCTCCCGAAGTCCGACGGCGTGAATTACACGAACACGAAGGTCATCGAGGGGATTCAGAGGCTGCTTGCAGGCAGGACGGGGGCCAAGGATGTCTTGGAGCGGATCAAGTACGTGACGGACCAGTACCGGCAGTTCGGCATCCCCCAGCGGGAGCAGACCTACGCCCAGTTGAAGGCGCAGTTCGAAGCCCAGGTGATGGGTGCGATGAGCCGGCAGCCGGGCCAGCCGGCGGGCGGCATGCAGGTTAACGTGGAGACCATACCGGAGTTTCAACAGCAGTGGCTGTCCATCTCAAGCCAGATGGACTTGCAGTATGAGCAGCACCTGGAAGATTTCAGGAAGCAGCTGATGGAGCTTGTCTGAGATGCGCGACTACGACGGCGACTTGCGGCGTCTGATGGATGCGGCGGCGCGTACCGAGGTTATCAGGGCGCCGCGGCAGCTCCTCCTCACCTTTGGCGTCACGACGCTGGACTACTACGTCATCACGGAGCCGTCCTACAGTGAGGTCATTCCTGGGCCACCGGAGGCGGTGGTGAGACAGGGAAGGGTGGCCGCCCAACGGCCCACCGTGGTGACGCCCGGCTACATGAGCCGGTTGAATGGCTTTGGCGACGATGCCTACCGCTACTTCGGCGACCTGGCCCGCCAGTTCGGGCCCAACTCCCCCGGGCTTCTGTACAGCTACTCCAACGAACCGGGAGAGATGAACATCGTTGAGGGGACCTCGAGAGACGTGGCGGAGCGTATCAACAGCCGGCTGACCAGCGACGACAAGGCTCTTTCTGCCGTCATTCGGGGCGTGGACGAGCTATGGGACGTTTCTCTGCTGAAGTTCATATTTGAATACACCATGGCGTCCATCTCCGCCAACGTGGACGAATTGGGTAGTCGTGGCCTGATGAGTCCCGACCCCCGTCACGGCGTTCCAAGGGCCGCTATTCATCATATAGAAACCCTTTTCCTCCGGGCGGAACACGGCGATGACCCGTCGGAGTTGAAGCGGGAGCTGGACCGTTGGGACCTTTTCGACCGCTACCAGGACCGGTTCTTCGGATTGTTCAAGAGGAGAGCGGGCTAGGGATTGCGCGGTTGGGTTCCAACCTCCCCTTTCCTTGGACGGGCGTTGTGGTAGAATTTCAAACCCTGTCCGCAATGCGCGCTAATGTGCGGGAGCAGGCGCAAAGACGATCCGTTTCTTCCCCAGACTCAGGAGGACAGGGCATAGCTGTGGATTCGGGTCGGAAAGAATTAGAAAGGTCGGAAGACATTAAGGAAGTTAAAAGGCGCCCAAGAGAGGCGCCCATTCGGGAGAAAAAGTTTTGGTGAACAGCAACGGAATTATACAGGTAGAAGACCTGGTGAAGGTCTATCCGGGTGGAACCCGGGCCGTGAACGACGTGAGCTTTTCCGTGAATCAGGGGGAGTTTTTCGGCTTCCTCGGCCCCAATGGGGCGGGAAAGAGCACAACCATGAAGATTCTGGGGACTCTGTTGGGTCGGACCTCAGGCCGGGCCATAGTTGGGGGTTACGACGTGGCGCGAGACCCCAAGGAGGTGCGCCGCATCATCGGGTTCGCCATGCAGGAGGTGGGGTTGGATGACCTCGCCACGGGTTGGGATTTCTTGGTGCTGCAGGGGCTTCTCTACGGGTTGAGCCGCCGTGAGTCTAAAGCGAGAACCGAGGAACTCTTGGAGCTGGTAGCCCTTACGGACGTGGCCAAACGCAAGGTCGGCGCCTACTCCGGCGGCATGCGCCGTCGCATCGACCTTGCGGCGGCGTTGGTGCACCGTCCCTCGATTCTTTTCCTGGACGAACCAACCACGGGCTTGGACCCTCAGAGCCGCTTGGCCATCTGGGAGCATCTGGAGCAGTTGAACCGGGAGGGTATTACCATCTTTCTCACCACCCAGATGATGGAGGAAGCGGACCACCTGTGTCAGCGAATAGCCATAATTGACCGGGGAGAGATCGTGGCGGAAGGAGCGCCGGCGGAGCTCAAGACCGAGGTGGGCGACGACCTGGTGGTTCTTTCTGTAGCGGGCGAGGACGAAGCCGACCGTCATCGTCAAGCCGAACGGGCACAGCAGATGCTCAGCCCCCTGGAGTACGTGGACGACGTTTTCGCTACCGATGGCAACGTGTCTGTGAACGTGAAGGACGGCGGGGTTGCTATTCCAAACCTTCTGCGGACGCTGGCCAATGAGGACATTGCCATCGTGAACCTGTCTCTTACCAGCCCTACGTTGGACGACGTATTTCTAAAGCACACGGGCCGCACCATCCGCCACGACGAGGCGGGGGGCGACGAATTCAACCGGGTGATGGGCCAGTGGATGGGTCTTAGCAGGAGGTAGCGATGGCTGTATTTCGGGAGACCTACTATATCTATCGGCGGAACCTGAAGGTCTGGTTCGTGCCGGCGACCTTCCTGCCGCCCCTGTTCATTTCGGGAGTCCTCTACGTGCTCTTTGCAGCCACCTTTACGGAGGTGACCCAGCTGAGCGGGTTCGCCACGGGGGACTACGAAGCCTTCCTGGTGGCGTGGATCATCGTGCAGGCGGTGGTGTTCAGCGGCGGCGATTCCGGCTTTGCCCTGCTGACGGACGTGATGTCCGGCTATTTCGACAAGCTTCTGCTGGCTCCCATCAACCGGTTTTCCATCCTGTTCGGCAGCCTGCTGGTTTCCGGGACCAGGGCAATGTTTCAGGGTGTGGTGATAGTGGTAATTGCCCTCGCCCTGGGGGTTTCCTTCAAGACGGGAGTGTTGGGCGTGCTGGTCCTCCTTGCCTTCGCTGCGGTGTTTGGTCTGGCGTGGGCGTGTCTGAGCATCATCATTGCGTTGAAGACGAAGAACGCCCAGGCAACCCAGTCGTCCTTCGTTCTGTTCTTCCCCTTCGTGTTCCTCACCACGGCCTTCATGCCCGAGGAGCTTCTCAGCGGTTGGTTCAGGATAGCTGTCAAGGCCAATCCGGTGACCTACGTCACGGAGGCCATGCGGGCACTAGTGGTGGAGGGTTGGGAGATGGGAACGATATTGACGGGCCTCTGGGTAACGCTGGCTACGGTGGGAGTGCTGATGCTCGTGACTACGTGGCTGTATAGAAAAGTCACCGCTTAGATTTGCCACTCGCCCAAGC
>CAYNJI010000034.1:0-9033 GCA_964397605.1 uncultured Dehalococcoidia bacterium
AGGGTGCTGACCTGTCGCTCTTCCGTTGTAGCTGTCTCTTCAATCATATCGAATGCCCCAAAATAGCATCGTGTAGCTCCATAACCAGCATACCATGCTGATTATCTGATTCCACTACCGCTTGTGGGTCGTCCAACACTCTGCGGTTCAGCGTAGCCACCCAAATAGCCATCGACAAACGGCGTGTCACCCCTTATGCCTCATTGTCCTAGTCTATGGTATATTCTTAGTCGACCTTCTACCCTTGCAGGAATGGACTGCCGTTATGAACGATGCTTTGCATGACCTTGTCGCCGACGCTCTCAAGGGGCACGACGCCCAATACATAGAGTTGCGCGTCGACCAGAACCAGTCGTCGCACCTCCGCTACCGGGGTCGGGAGTTGGAGGAAGTCAACCGCACCACCACCGGCGGCGGATGCGTCCGCGCCCTGGCTGGTGGCGGTTGGGGCTTCGTCTCTTTCAACAGCCTCGACGGACTGCGGGACAAGGTCCGCTCCGCCGTCGACAACGCCCGTCTGGTGGGCGGCGAACCCATTATTCTTGCTCCGGTGGAACCTGTCGTCGATTGCATCAGCCCCGTCGTGAAGAAAGACCC
Source organism: uncultured Dehalococcoidia bacterium (assembly GCA_964397605.1). Classification (GTDB taxonomy): domain Bacteria; phylum Chloroflexota; class Dehalococcoidia; order Lucifugimonadales; genus JAPULR01. The sequence continues at coordinate 598 of CAYNJI010000034.1, forward strand.
TTCCCTGATATCCCTCCATGACAAGAAAACGCTGCTTGACCAGTACGTGGAGGAAATCTGGCGCGCCCCCGGCATCTCCACCTCCACCGTGGCCTACGGCGACGCCAAGCGTCGCCGAGTCTTTGCTACCTCGGAGGGTTCTTACGTCGATCAAACTGTTCTCGACGTGGTAATGCGTCTCAACGCCGTGGCGCGGGACGGCGCGGATGTCCAGCAGTCCGGCGTCAGCCTGGGCAGCGCTGGCGATTTTTCTGAGATTGAAGGCCTTCATAACGAAGCCGCTCAGGTGGGCCGTCGCGCCGTGGAATTATTGAAGGCCCCCCAGGTCAAGGGCGGTGAGTACACCGTTGTGCTGGAGCCGGTTCTGGCCGGAGTGTTCATCCACGAAGCCTTTGGGCACCTCTCCGAGGCCGACCACATCTATGAAGACGATCGGATGAAGGAGATCATGGTCCTGGGCAAGCGCTTCGGTGGGCAGCACCTCAATGTTGTCGACGGCGCTGCAGTGCCCGGCCTTCGAGGCAGCTACGGCTACGACGACGAGGGCGTCCCTTCCACCCGAAGCTATCTGCTCCGGGAGGGCGTCCTGGTGGGCCGTCTTCACTCCCGGGAGACGGCAGCGAAGATGGGCGAAGCTCCCACGGGCAACGCCCGGGCCATCGGCCCCCAGTTCCCGCCCATCGTCCGCATGACCAACACCTTCATCGAGGGTGGCGACGCCTCCCCTGATGAGATAATTGGCGATGTGAAAGACGGCTTATACGTGGGCAACTGGTACGGCGGCATGACCAGCATGGAGCAGTTTACCTTCTCCGCCGGCGAGGCCTGGGTCATCCGAAACGGAAAGGTAGAGGAGCTTTGCCGCCCCGTGCTCCTCACTGGCAACCTCTTCACCACCTTGGAGAGCCTGGACGCCGTTGCCAACGACCTGAGCATGAACCAGGGCGGCGGCTGCGGCAAGGGCGGCCAATCGCCCCTGCCCGTGTCCAACGGCAGCCCCCACATCCGCATTCAGAGGTGTCTAATTGGCGGAAGTTGACCGTATGCTCCAACAGGTGCTGGAGCAGGCCAAGGCCGTATCCGAGCAGGCGGAGGTCTTTCACCTTTCCGGCTGGAGCCGCCCCGTGGTCTTTGAGGCCAACCGGCTCAAGTCGCTGGTAGGCCGGGACTCCTCCGGCATGGCCCTGCGCCTCATCAAGAACGGGCGCGTGGGCTTCTCCTCGACCACCCACTGGGACGGCGCGGATACTCTGGTGGACAACGCCTTGGAGACGGCCCCCTTCGGTCCCGAGGCCGCCATGGACTTCCCCGGCCCCGGCAACTTCATCCCGGTGTCTCTCTACGACCCCGCCGTGGAGTCTCAATCCCTGGAAGATATGATCCAGCTGGGCCAGCGCCTCATAGACGGCATACGTGCCATAGAGCCGGAGCTTCTGTGTGACGCCAGCGTTTCCCGCAGCGTCTCCACCCTTCGGCTGCTGAATTCCAACGGCGCCGCCGCCGAATACACTAGAAGCGGCTTCTCCGCCCACGTCGGCGGTGCCCTCATCAAGGGCACGGACATGCTCTTTCTGGGCGACGGCGACCGCTCTTGCAGTCCCATTTCCGACCCGGCTCCTCTCGTGAGTTCCGTCCTCACCCAGTTGGAGCGAGGGCGCGACGTGGCCTCTCCCGCCTCCGGCGATCTCCCCGTGGTGTTCACCCCCCGCGGCGTGGCCGGCGCCCTCCTCTCCCCCCTATTGGCAGGCTTCAACGGCAAGTCCATCCTGCAGGGATCTTCGCCCCTGGTTGGCAAGCTGGGGCAGCAGTTGTTGGACGAAAGAATTAGCCTGTGGGACGACCCGACCCTGGCCATGATGCCCGGCAGCCGCATGTGCGACGACGAAGCCGTTCCTTCCCACAAGATGCCCCTCATCGAAGGTGGCGTCATCCGTAATTTCCTCTACGACCTGCAGACGGCGGGGCAGGCCGGGACCGAAAGTACCGGCAGCGCCCACCGCGGACTCAACTCCCTCCCTTCCCCCGGCGTCAGCGTGGGCGTTGTTGCCAATGGCGACGTTGCCTTTGGCGATATGATTGCCGATATTCAGGACGGCATAGTCGTCGAGCGGCTGTTGGGCGCGGGACAGAGCAACATCCTTGCCGGGGATTTCAACGCCAACGTCCTGCTCGGCTATCGCATCGAAAAGGGCAAGATTACGGGCAGATTGAAGAACACCGTCATTAACGGCAACGTGTACACCGTCCTGAAGGAGCTGCGAGGCTTGGGCAGCGATGCAACCTGGTTGGGAGGTTCTTTCAAGACCCCCAGCATCTACTGCGGCGAAGTGTCCGTGGCTACCACAAACTAGCGGGGTCACAAGCAAGCCATGTCCCTAGAACTGTGTTTAGAGGCCATCCGGTCTCCCGAAGAAACCCCGGCCAACTCCCTTCTTTACCATCTGAGCGACCTGTCCGCTTCGGACGTGGTGGACTTCGCCTCTGCGTGGAGGAACGCCCCGCCTGACGGGAAAGTTCCTATTTTGGACAGGCTCATCAACCTAAGCCAGGACAGGACGGAGTTGGACTTCAGCGCCGTCTTTCGTCGATGCCTCCGGGACGAAGACGAAGAAGTGCGACGGCGGGCCATTGAAGGGTTGTGGGAAAACGAGGAGCGGCGGCTCATTTCGCCCCTTGGCGACCTTCTGGCCCACGACCCTTCGCCGGCGGTTCGGACCGCCGCCGCGGTGGCCTTGGGCAAGTTCGCCGAGCTTGCCCATCTGGACAAACTGCTCCGGAAGGACGGCCTTCGCGTCGAGGCTTTCCTGCTTGCCGTGCTGCAAAACAATACGGAGGATATGACGGTGCGACGCCGCGCCTTGGAGTCGGTGGCCGTCTTTAATTCTCCCAAAGTGGACGAGTTCATCCGGTGGTTCTACGACAGCGACGACCTGACATTGAAGGGCAGCGCCCTCTACGCCATGGGCCGGACCGGTGAAGCTCACTGGCTGGAATGTCTGGTGCGGGAAACCCGGAGTCCCAGCCCGACCCTGCGATTCGAGGCGGCCAACGCCTGCGGCCAGATGGAGGAGGAGGACGTCATACCCCACCTGATACCGCTGATGCAGGACGACGACTTGCAGGTGCAGCTTGCCGCCATCAGAGCCGTGGGAGCCATCGGAGGCCCGCTGGCCAAGAAGGCCCTGCGTCGGTGCATCAGGGATGGGGACGCTGCCGTGGAGGACGCGGCCCGGGAGTCGCTGGAAACGGTGGATGCCATGGTGGACGTTTACAGCTTCAACTACCTCCGCTAGCCCACACCTTCGTGTCCTCGCGGATGCGGGGACCCATCCCCCGTAGGGACGGTTGCTAACCGTCCGTCCCCCATCTCTCCCCTTCCCGTGTCCTCGCGGATGCGGGGACCCATCCCACCTTCTTCCGCATGGGCATCCCTTGGAGCCCGTTTCATAAATAGTACCCAAACCGTTGACGTATAGCTCGCCATTATATAGACTTTTGCTGTTACCGTTTCCAAGGGTTACTGCTTGCCTCGCGGGGGTCCTTTGTCTGTGGACTCAAATCCCAAGTCACTAGCATTTGCCCGGAAATTCTTGCTCTTTTCAATGTTGGCATTGGCGTGTGCGCCATAATTGTGTTCGTCGGTGAAGATGAACCATCAATTACCACTGTACCCACCGCTACCTGTCCCACCGATTCACAACAAGAATACTTCAATGCTTTGACAGGCGAGATGGATAGAATCGGTGCTCTTACAACCATGATTGGCGAAGATCTATCGAGGGCGGGTGGCAATCCGTCATTGCTGTTAGATGATGTGTGGGTCATGGGCATCACCAATAACACCTACGTTATTGACCGTGCCGCCGATGCCATTTTGGGCTTGCCTTCGCCGGTGTCTGCGGAAGTGGTAAGGGAACCGGCTCACGAAATGGCTCAGCGCATCAAGTCCGCTATGCCGGCGGTTGAATATGGCGTGGAAGACCTAGACCTTGAAGAACTGGAAATGGGCGTTGCAATTATGAGTGATGTGGCGACAGACTCCCGTCACATTCGCGGTCTGATAGCGTCGTTCTGCCAACTCAACTAACGGAGAGAATCACCAACTACGGCTCCAACAATCTTAGATATTGAGGAAGCCTATGAAACTACAGCCTAATGAGACACCGACGGTACTTCAATGCAAAGCCGAGTTAATAGGTCCTGAAGCGGCCAAACGTAGCATCGGCTTGACCCTTGAAACAAATCAGGGTGTTCGCTACTTTCTGTTGCCACCAATGATGGCAGAACGGCTGAAATACGTTCTTGAACATCCAGCGGAAGGTCGCTGGCTCCAGGCACCCAAATGATTGACTTCACAATTTCTCCTTCAATTGGGTTCACCGCCGTTTCTAGTTAAGTATGTAATTCCCCTTCTTTGCCGGTAGACCTATCTAGTAAAACAGGTCCGTCAACCGGTAGAGTTCCATGTCCAATTCGTGGGTCTTCCCCTGAAACTCCTGCAGACTCGTCGTCGTAATTTGCCCGCCCCGCAAACCCACCATCACGCCGAAATTCCCCGCCTGCACCTCCTCTACCGCCGCCACTCCCAGACGCACCGCCAGCACCCTATCGAAGGCGGAAGGGCTGCCCCCACGCTGCACGTGACCCAAGACCACCACCCGCGCCTCGAAGCCCGTACGTGCCTCTATCTCGCTGGCCAGACGGTGGCCTATCCCGCCGAGGCGAACGTGTCCGAACTCGTCCAACTGGTCGCTGCTTGTCACTTCCTCCCCCCAATCGGCGCACTTAGCTCCCTCCGACACCACCAGAATACTGAACATCTTCCCAAACTCTTCGTGCCGTCGCCTCAGCCTCTGTAACAGCCCCGTTAGTGAAAAGGGCTGCTCCGGTATCAGCACTGCGTCCGCGCCTCCTGCCAGGCCGCCAACCGTTGCCAACCAACCGGCGTGTCTGCCCATTACCTCCACCACCATTATCCTGTCGTGGGATTCCGCGGTGGGATGCAGCTTGTCCAGCGAGTCCTTGACCACCTCCACAGCCGTATCAAACCCGATGGAATAATCTGTGCCGTAAAGATCGTTGTCGATGGTCTTGGGAATGCCCACCAGATTCACGCCTTCCTCGGACAGCCGGGCCGCCACTCCCAAGGTATCCTCGCCGCCGATGGGCACCAAAGCGTCCACCCCAAGCTTCTCCAGTTGACTCCGCACCGTTGCGGCTCCTCCGTCCCTCGAATAGGGGTTGGTGCGAGATGTGCCCAGAATGGTGCCGCCGCGATAGAGGATGCCCGAAACGGCCTGGGCGTCCAACGGCGTCCACGAGCCTGTCAGGGCCCCCAACCACCCGTTGCGAAACCCGATGACCTCTATGCCCTCCGCCACGGCCTTCCGGGTAACGGCGCGGATAGCCGCATTCAGGCCGGGGGCGTCGCCCCCTCCCGTCAATACTCCGATACGCATGGCAAACCTACCTCAAGAGTGTTTAATGTTGAGACAACGAATCCTCGCCGCAACACCTACGATGATAGTCGGAACCGCCCTGAAAATTCTAGGAGGATAGCAGTGCGTTTAGCCCATAGAATCCAGGTCGTCCTTTAGTTGGCGGTGACTTCCACCCTGAGGCTTTGTCCCACCGCCCTGAGAGCCTTCTGCACCAGGCTCACGTGGGAGCGGTGGTCCGGATTTGTGAGCTTGCGCACGGCGGACTCGCTAACGCCCAGCCTCTGGGCCAACTCAACCTTGGTGATGCGCTGTTCCTTCATGGCCGAGTAGAGGGCGAGTTTGGCGGCGATCACGGCTGGGACAGCAACTGACACCTGGCCACCTGTCGCTGCGCGGGGAGTCGGAATGTCCCACTTCTCGTGCACGTATCCGGCAAGGGCTACGGCGAGGGCATCCTCCGCCAGTGCCAGCGCCTCATCCCGGTCCCTACCGCCAGTGATTGCCTCTGGCACGTCGGGAAATGTGGCGACAACCCCTTCGTCTTCGTCGGAGGTCAGCTGGCATGGATAGGCGTAAATCATGGCTCAGAACTCCCTCCGGTCGATGTTCAACTGACGCAGCATGGCGGCCAACATGCCCTTCCCCAGTTCGCCGCGCTTCACTGTGGTGAACCGGCTGCCTACGTAAACCCTGCCATGACTGCCCTTGCCATGTGCTGGGTCAAAGCGGAATGCTTGTCCTGTCCTGCGGGCGTAGCCTCGTGCGCGTCTTTATGAACTCGCGGCTGATCATGGGGCATTATCGTACCTTTTAGTGCGAACGGCAAATTGCGTGATGAACAAAGTCCATCTACTATCCGGCTTCCGTATGGTCAACGCCATTGTTGACCCACGGCATCCCCCTTGGTAGTATGAGCAAACATCGTTCCAGCTATAACGAACGCCACCACCGCAGGAGAGAAAATCATGGAGCAGGCCGAAACTGTCCTTCACCCCCATGCGATCATCTCGGAGCTCAAGAAGAACGGCATCACCCACGTGGTGTGGCTGCCCGACAGCGAGACCAACTTCATGTATGATCAGTTGCTGGCGGAACCCACCCTGAAGTTGGTTCCCGTTTCCAGGGAGGGAGAGACTATGGCCATCGCCGCCGGCCTCTGGGTTGGCGGCAAGAAGCCCGTGGCCCTCATTCAAAACACGGGCATCTTCGAGTCGGGTGACTCCATCCGCGGCTTGGGCCTCGACGTGGACCAGCCCCTGGTAATGCTGGTAGGTTATCGAGGCTGGGACCGGCACGGCATCAGCCGCGACTCCGCCGCCAAGTACACGGAGCACATCATCCACGCCTGGGGCATCAACTACTATCTGGTGGAGACGGACGATGATGCCGACCGCATCTCCCTGGCCATGAACGAGGCCGAGCGGGACTCCAAGCCCGTGGCTGTACTGGTCGGCACCGAATTCGGCGCTTAGGAGTTTTTCGGGCCTGAATTATCACCCCCTTTGGGAGAAAACGCAGGTTTGGGAAGTATTCGGCCTGTTGGAGAAAAAGAATGATAGATAATCTGGAAGCCTGCCGGGTCATTGAGCGGAACAGGAACAACGCCATAGTGGTCACCACCATGGGCGCCGGCAACCCGCGCTTTGGCTGGCCCGTGGTCTCCCAAGACGAGGCTCTGGACGTGCCTGTCGGCGGCGCGATGGGCAAGGCGTCCTCCTTCGCCCTTGGTCTCGCCCTCGCCCAGCCGGACCGCAATGTCCTCATCCTCGATGGGGACGGCAGTCTGGTAATGAATCTGGGCACCCTTACCACCATCAGCGAGACGGCGCCGTCCAACCTCTATCATTTCGTCTTCGAAAACGGATGTTACGCCGTCACCGGCGGCCAGCCTATCCCCGCCGATGGTAAGGTAAGCTTCAAGGAGATGGCGGCGGGAGCCGGCTACGCCGCTGCCTACGAATTCGACGATCTGGAAGACCTGGCAAGCGGCATAGGGGATATTCTCCAGAAGCAGGGGCCTATCATGGTTAACCTGAAGATAATTCCCGAGATTGAGAACAGCCCCATTAACCTGCGGCCCCGGCCAAAGCGAAACACTTACGGGGCGGTGCAGGAACTCCGGCAGGCCCTGTCCGAATAGGCGGCCCCTCCCCGATGCTCAAGTCCGCGCTGACCGCCGTGTTCGCCCCCCTGCTGGGTATGATGACCATGGGAGGCGGTTTCTACCTTCTCTACATTGCCTTCCTCGACGGACGGCCCCTCCCTGGCTTCGGCGGCGGCATTCTTATCCTCCTTGGCGCATGGCTGATGGCGCTGGCCCGCCGCGCTCCTGATAGGCTAACCCCTTGATTCCCGCCCCTGAAGCTGCCCGCCTGATTCATAGCCGTCGGCGAGACGCCGTCGTCGTATCCACCTCGACCGCCCTGCGCCACTGGAGCGCCGTTTCAAATCGCAGGGAGCTGGACGTGGACATGACCGACTGCCAGGACAAGGCCGCCGATGTCGCTCTGGGCATCTCCCTCGCCATACCCGAAGCCAAGGTGCTCATCCTGGACACGGACGCAGCCCTCCGCACCAACCCCGGCGCCCTCCTCACCACCGCCGCCTCCGCGCCGCCCAACCTGGTGCACTTTCTCTTGGAAGACGCCGGCTACCGCTCCACCGGCGGGTCCCCCATTCCCGGCATCAGCGACACGAACTTTGCTGCCCTGGCGGACGAGGCGGGCTATCCGTCTGTGCACCGGATAGAAGACCTCGAAGACCTGGCCCTGTCCCTGGAAGACATTCTTTCGGAGAGAGGCCCCGTCTTCGTTTCCATAAAGGTCATCCACCACGCCGACCCTCCCCCCTTTCCCGCGCGTACCCTGGCCGAATCCCTGGCCGAAGTGCAGAAAGCCCTCGCCGCCCGCTAGCCCCATCCCCCTCTCCCCTCCGTTTTTCCCGCGAAGAGCCTGCTCCCGTGAAGACGGGGGCGGGAATCTATCCCCTCCCATGT
>CAYNJI010000035.1:0-9017 GCA_964397605.1 uncultured Dehalococcoidia bacterium
ACCAGGTTCTTTTATGGACTCGCGAATATACTCTTCAGCGCTCAGGTCCGCAACCCGAGTTTCCGCCCTGGTCGCCACCCCGTCGAGACCGGGGCCGATGCTGCCCACGGCGCCCGTAACTCCTTCGATGGTGTGGCAGCCGCCGCAGCCCTTCTCCACGAATATGGTCGACCCGTCCCTCACAGGAGGCGGAGTGGCAGTACCCATAACTGTCACTTCGGGTGTGGGCGGGGGCGCCGCCAAAACCGGCGGCGGGTTGCCGATGTCGAAGTTATCGAAGAGGGTTATCAACCCCAGCACCACGCCAATGGCCAAAATCAGGCCGAGGGTGAAGAAGGTGGAGAATAACTTGTGGTCGTACCGCAGGTGCATGAAGAACATGACCACCAGCACGAACTTCAGCAGCGATAGTACGACAAAGACGGTCACTAGCAGCCAGTCGACGACGTTCAGGTAGAAGGCCGCCACCTCCACCCCGGTAATGACGGCGAGAACGAAGCCAACGAAGAGATAAACCGAAACGCGCGGCAGCGGCTTTTCTTCCGGATGGCGGTGCCCCTGCATAGTATCCATCTCCCTAAGCCACCTCAGCACAGCTCAGACCAATGGCCCCCACCAGGTAGACCACGGTGAAGATTACGATCCAAACGATATCCACGAAGTGCCAATAGAGACCGGCAATGTCCACGTTCAGCGGTTCTCCCATCAGCATGTCGCCCCGCTTGTAGCTGGTCACCAGGAGGGATATCAGCCATATCACGCCGATGGTCACGTGGACTCCGTGGAACCCCGTCAGAGTGAAGAAGGTGGAACCGAACAAGTTGGTGCCGATGGTCAACCCTTCGTTCACAAAGGCCTGGAACTCGTACACCTGGAAGAGGAGGAAAATCGTCCCAAGGACGGCCGTCGCGAGAATCCAAATCCGCATCTGCTTCATGTCGGCCCGTTCCGCCGCGGCCACGGCCAACACCATTGACACGCTGCTCATGAGCAGTACGAAAGTGCTCGCCGACGTTATGGGTATGTCCAGCACGCAGGAGGGCGGGAGCCCGTGGATGAAGTCCGCCTTGTTGCGGTTGATCAAGTGGGTGGCTATCAGGGAGCCGAAGAAGAGGCACTCCGACCCCAGGAAGATCCACATGAGCAGCTTCCGGTGGCTCAACCCAGTGGAAGTGTAATGTTCCGGCGGGTGTGCGTTGACGGCCATAAAGGTTAGTAGGCCCCCTCTTTTTTGGACGAATCTGGAGCGTTGGGAGCCGTGGCCGGCTCGAAGGCCCAGCTGTATATCGCGAACAGGGCCAGAATTCCGCCGATGACGCTGACGGATACGTGGGAGACCAATCCGCCGGCGATGAGGGTTATCCCCATGGCCAGCAGGATGGGATAGTAGGAGGGGGTGGGCATGTGGATGTTATGCTCCTTCTCCTCCACGGCCACCGCCGCTCCCTGCACCTTGGGAATGGGACGTCCATCCGGGCCTTCGCTGTACTTCTCGGCCCAGAATGCATCTCTCACTTTCACCGTCGGGAGTTCCGCGAAGTTATACTCCGGCGGCGGCGAGGGTATGGACCACTCCAGCGTTCGCGCATCCCAAGGATCGTTGCCTGCCTTCTTGCCATTGCGGGCGGTCCAGATAACGTTGTGCACGAACACCACGATGCTCAAGCCGATGAGGAAGACCCCGGCCGTCGAGAAGGCGTTCCAGAACTCCCAGCCGGTCTCGCCACCGTAGGTGGAGATGCGGCGGGGCATTCCGTCCAAGCCCAGGAAGTGCATGGGGAAGAAGGTGACGTTCATGCCAATGAAGAAGAGCCAGAATTGCACCTTCCCCAGAAGTTCGCTCATCATCTTGCCGGTAAATTTCGGCCACCAGTAGTAGATTCCGGCAAATAGGCCCAGGATGCTTCCACCGAACAACACGTAGTGGAGGTGCGCCACAACGAAGTAGGTGTCGCTCTGCTGGGTGTCCGAAGGAGCCACTGCGTGCATGACCCCGCTCAGCCCGCCAATGATGAACATGACTATGAACCCAATGGCAAAGAGCATGGAAGTAGTGAATCTAATGGAGCCGCCCCACATGGTGGCAATCCAGTTGAATATCTTAATTCCCGTAGGCACGGCAATGAACATGGTGATCAGGGCGAAGGCGGAGTTGGCGACGGGGCCCAAGCCCACGGTGAACATGTGGTGGCTCCAGACCCCCCAACCCATGAACCCGATGAGCACGCCGGAAAACACCACCACGGTGTACCCGAATAGGGGTTTCCTGGAGAACACGGGCAACACTTCCGAAACGATGCCCATAGCAGGCAGTATGAGTATGTACACTTCCGGATGCCCGAAGGCCCAGAAGAAATGCTGCCACACCAGCGGGTTGGCCCCTGCGGAAACGTCGAAGAACGTGGTGCCGAAGAGCCGGTCGAACAGCAGCAGCGTCAAGGCTACGGTCAGGACAGGGAAGGCCAGCACCAGCAGGAAAGATATGATTAGCGTCATCCAAGCGAACACGGGCAGCTTCATCATGCTCATGCCCGGCGCCCTCATGTTTACGATGGTCACTATGAAGTTGAAGGCTGCCGCCAGCGAGGAAATGCCCAGCACCTGCAAGCCTAGAATCCAGTAGTCGACGCCGGACCCACCAGAGTAGATGCTGTCGGTCAGCGGCGAATAGCCGAACCACCCCACGTTGGGGGCGCCGCCTGTCAGGAAGCTCACGTTCAGCAGGATGGCGCCAAACAAGAACGTCCAGTAGCTAAAGGCGTTGAGGCGGGGGAAGGCCACGTCTCTTGCGCCTATCATCAGGGGTATGATGAAGTTGAAGAAGGCGGCCCCCATGGGCATCACCACCAGGAATATCATGGTGGTGCCGTGCATGGTGAACATCTGGTTGTAGACTTCCGGCGATACCAGGGTGGAATCCGCCGAGGCCAGCTGCAGCCGCATGAGGAAGGCTTCGATGCCTCCCAAGATGAAGAATATGAAGGCGGTCACGCCGTAGAGAATACCGATGCGCTTATGGTCGATGGTGGTTATCCAGCCCATCACTCCCGTGGGAGCCACGGGGCGTTTAGCTAGGACACCACCAATAAGTTCGTTAGCAGCTACCATAGAACGCCACCTGCAAAATTCATCCGCGCATCATTCAGGGGAACCGGCATTCGTTCCGGCCCCAGGGGTTTAACATTATACATTCCGAGAGGGACGTCCTTCATTCCAAGCTCTGCAAGTAGGCCACGAGGGCCGTAATGTCGCTGTCCGAAAGGGCGAGGTCAGGGTTATTGAAGGCGTCGGCCAACCGGGCCATCCGGTTGCCCGGCTTCGCTGTCTCCGGATCTTTCAGCCAAGCCGTCAGATTCTCGTCAGTATTCTCGAACAGGGAACCGGCGAAGGAGCTGCGGCTGGCAAAGTGGGTCAGATTGGGAGCGTGGGTCAATGCCTGCCCATCTAAGAAGGACTTGGTCCTGGAATCTCGCATGGCCAGAGAGTCCGGCCCGATTACCGTGTGACACACAATGCAGCCCTTGACATTGAACACCAGAGACCCGTCGGCGGCCAAGCCCTCCGTGGCTCTCCTGGCCGGGGCCTGCTGTTCGGCCACCCACTGCACCCACTCCTCCTCCGGCTGGGCTACGACGCGAAGCTTCATGAAGGAATGGGCAATTCCGCAGAACTCGGCGCACTGGCCGTAATAGACTCCCGGCCTCGAAGCCTGGAACCAGGTTTCGTTGGTCACGTTGGGGATTACGTCGATCTTGCCCGCAAGCTTGGGCACCCAGAAGCTGTGGATTACGTCCGTGGAGTCCACCTTGAAGGTCACGTCCCGCCCCACTGGCACATTGAATTCGTTGGCCGTGGTGATGTTGTACTGCGGATAGACGAATTCAAACCACCACTGGTGGGCGATGACATGCACCTGAAGCGGGTCATCTTCCTTGGACGACTGGAACTCGAAGAGGGTCTGCACCGTCATCACGGCCAGGGCTATAAGCAGCAGAGCGGGAGCCACGGTCCAGGCGATCTCCAGCTTCCGGTTGCCGTGAGTCTGCACAGGGAGATTCGTCCCCGGCCTCGCCCGAAACCGGACAAGGGTGAAGAGGAGAGCGCCCACCACCACAATGAAGATGGCAAGGGATGCCCAGAAGATGATCCAGAACAGGTTCAGCTGGTACTTTGCTACCGGGCCGGCAGCTTCGAAGGTGGATTGGGGGTGAGAAGGGGTACAGGCTATGAGCAGAATAACCAAGGAAAACACGCCTATGGCTACAAGCCAACGGCGGGATAATAGCCTTTGCGGCAACATTATCTGCTATCTATCATTAAAGGGGGGTTACGGAAGGGGTTCGTTTGTAAAAAATTTCACTAACTACTCTACCAACAGCCCTTCCCTTAGTCAATAAGGCAAATGGCGGATAGCGGATGGTTGCCGGCCTTTAGATTTGAGTCCTTGGTTAGAATAGCCAGAACGCTAATCCTTCTCACGAGAGCTAGGCACTTCTCCTCCCCATTTTCGCCAGGTAATTTCGCCGCGCCTCCTCTATCTCCTGAAGCTGCGCCGTTCGCCGCTCCTCCTGCTCCAGCCAGGCGAAGAAGAGAAGGGCAAGGGCAGTGAAGTACATCATGGTGCCCGGAATCCACATGAGAACGCCGCCAAGCTGCTGGTCCTGCGCGCCATTGAAGCCCCAATGGCCCGGAGTTCCCTCGTAGTAGGCGTAGACCGGCCCCTGGGCGAAGGTCAGGATGGCCCCCAAGATGATGTTCTGGAACAGGGCCAGGAAAAGATAGAGGAACCGCAGGGGATGGGGCATCTTGGAGCGCACCGGCGCAGGGCCGATGACGGGCCACCAGAAGACGATGGCGGCGGCGAACATGGTCAGGTGCTCCAACACGTGCATCCCCTCGGAGGCCAGCGCAGCGTTGTAGAGCGCCGGGGTGTGCCAGACCCAGATGGTTACAACAAAGATCAGCCAGGCTATCACCGGGACCGTAACGCCCTGAAGGGCGAGCCGCAGGACGCCGGCGCTGTTCAACGTCCCTCCGATGCGTCGACGGATGCCCCGGGGAAAGGCCCACAGGATGCGGGACATGGGATTCGCCAGTTGAAGAAGGGGCGGTGCGGCCATCATCAACAGGAGATGCTGCACCATGTGCATGAAGAACAGGTCGCCGGCGTAGACGTCGATGGGGGAGAGAAGCGCCAACGCCAGGGCCAGAATTCCCGCCAGATAGAGTAGGTCGCGCAGCATCCCGGGCGGCGTGTATTTGGCGCGTCGGCCCAGACGCCAACGGCCCACCAGGTACAACGTCGACGCCAAAACGATGGGAATAACTATGTAGGGGGCTAAATCCCAATAGCTCAGGAAGTCGACGAAGGACTCCGCCTTGGGCAGATGCTCGTGGCCGGTGTGGAGGAATATCATCTTCGCCGCCGGACGTCGGGCTTAGACGCGCTCAACGCACCACGGCATCCACGGCCAGCGAGATTCTTCGACTCCGCTGCGCTTGGCTCAGGATCACTATGGCCAAGAAAGGCCACATAAGGCGATAAAAATGCACGCGGGAAGAGGGCTGGATTCCGGCTTTCGCCCGAATGCCGGTTGGGATCGGGGTCTTGTAGTGGGAGAAGAAGGGCACGAACCGCACCTACGGGGGAGAATGTGGTCGGGCACGGGGTTCACCCCCATCCTAACCTTCCCCCACCAAGGGGGAAGGGACTTCTATGCACTGAACGGGCTATTTTCATAGTAATGACAAGGGGATCGGTTGGATAGCGCTCACTCGGAATTGCGTCCGGCCTTCTTCCTCGACCGCTCCCTTGCCCTGCTCGTCGACTCCTTGAAGCAGTAGAAGTTGTCGGAGTCCAGGATTTGCTTCATAACCTCCACGGTTATGTTCATCGGATGCGTGGGAGCGGCCCACTCCTCCGTAACGTCCCAGTGGAGGCTCTGCAGGCTGGTGGCCTTGTTGGAATTCTTGAGAAGCAGCCGAAAGACTATCTCCTTGAGAGGCATGGTGGGCTGTATGAAATCGTCCGCCTGAGCGCAGCAGCGGGACATGTCCCGAATCTGCTTCCTCACCGTGGGCGGCTTCTTGTCGTTCAACACCCGCTCCACGCAGGCGGGGCACCGGCGGCTCAACAGCAGCGCCGACATATCCCGCTGCTGCCTTTCTGCCTGAGCCGGATCTATTACGTAATAGGCCTTGGAAATACCGTGGGCAGGTCGTTCGTTATCCGCTATCCTCTGAATCATCTCACCCTCCTACCTCTTCGTTCCAGTCTAGCATCTTCACATCCACCGTTTGGCCTTCTTCCATCCGGGGCAGGTCCTCGGGGCAGATGGCGAGGCCGTTGGCTCGCGCCATGGAGGTGAGGATATTGGAACCCTGGGGACCAGTGGGCGTGGCGTAGTACCCGCCGTTGCGCCTGGTCACCCGCACCCGGGCGAAGACCCGCCGGCCATCGAAGTTGACGATAGGCCCCTTGAGTTCGGCGCGAACCGTGGGCTTGGCGAGATTCGTCCTGCCCAGCATCCGGAGGATGGCGGGACGGCCGAACTCCTCGAAGGCGACCATAGCGCTGACGGGATTGCCGGGCAGACCCAGGTGAGGCACCATCCGGCCTTCTTCCCCCCGGAGCATACCCCAAGCCAGCGGCTTGGCCGGACGCATCCGCACCGACCAGAAATTCACCTCGCCCCGCTCCGCCAGAACGTCCTTTACGATGTCATAGTCGCCCTTGGACACACCGGCGGAGGTGAGGAGCAGGTCTGCCGTCAGCCCTTCGTTCAACTTACGGTGCATATCCTCCAGGTTGTCCCTGGCAATGCCCAGCATCTGAGGAATGCCGCCGTAGCGCAAAACGGAAGCGGCCAGGCTATAGCTGTTGCTGTCATATATCCGGCCGGGCCGGGCCGCCTCTCCTGGATTCTGCAGCTCGTCGCCCGTGGCCAGAATGGCCACCCGCGGCCGACGCACCACCGACACCCGTTCGATGCCCAGGGAAGCCAGGACGCCTATCTCCGACGGTCTGAGGACGGCGCCCCGCTCCAGCACTTTCTCGCCCGCTTTGACGTCCTCCCCCGCGGGCCTCACGTGCATGCCCAGGGGTTGGTCTACAAGGATGCCAATCTCATCCATAGTACCGCCGGCGTCCTTACGCTCTACCTCGTCGGTCTCCTCGAAGGGCACGACGGTGTCGCAGCCTTCGGGTGTGGGCGCGCCCGTCATTATGCGGAGTGCCGTGCCCGGTTCCACGCGCCGGTCGGGAATCTGCCCTGCAGCCACCAACCCGATTACCCGCAGAACGACGGGATTCTCAGCCGAAGCGCTCCGCACATCCTCGTGACGTAGGGCGTAGCCGTCCATGGCCGAGTTGTCAGACGGAGGGATGTTCAGCGGCGAGTACACGTCCTCGGCCAGGGTCTGCCCCAGGGCCTCCAGGATAGGCTGGGCCTCCGGCTCCAACGGGCTGAAAGCGGAGATTATGCGCTCGAAGGCCGCCTCTACGCTGAGCATGTCGGCGTGATAATGCCCACGCTCGCGCCCGTGATGACGGGCCTCGCTGTGTCCGTGACCGTGGTCGTGATGCTTCATGTGCCAGCTCCTTCTCCACCACCCCGCAAGACCGCTCCCACTTCTCTTTCCAGCAGGGAAACGACCCGGGCCAGGCTTCTATTCACGTCCCGCGACGACAGGGTTCGGTTGGAAGCACGAAGCTGGATGCGGTATGCCAGGGACACCTTGCCGGGCGGCGCTTCCTCACCCTCGTACACGTCGAAGAGGACGGTCTGCTCCACCAGAGGCTGGCCCTCTATGATTCGCTGCACCCGCGCCGCCGGAATATCCCGGTCTACCAGTATCGATATGTCGCGGAGGGAGGCTGGGAAGCGGGCCAGAGGCTTCACCGACTGCCGCGCCTGGGGCAGCGCGTCGAATAGGCGGTTGAGGTCTAGCTCAAAAAAGACCACGACTTCGCCGTCTAACTCAAACGCTTCCACAACCAGGGGATGCACCTCTCCCAATGTGCCTACGACAGTGCCGTTGACCGACACGGACGCCGACTTTCCGGGGTGCAGGAAGTCGTCTCCGTGGGGGCTAAACTCGCCTTCAGCGCCCAATCGCCCCAGGAGGGATTCGACGATTCCCTTAGCGTCGTAGAAATCATAGCCGCCTTGTGCGGAAAGCCATCCCTCCCCTGTTCGCTGGCCGAAGAGAAGCCCCGCAGCTATTTCCGGCTCCTGGGGAAGTTTCTTCCCCTGTTTCAGATATACGCGTCCGATTTCGAAGATTGCGAGCGATCGCGCGTCTCTTGCAACGTTATACGACAACGTATTCATCAGGCTGGCCCGCAGGGTGGGCCTCATGTACTTGAAATCGCGGCTCATGGGGTTGGCCACCGCCAGCAATCCTGCGTCGTCTTCCGTAATCCTTGCTTTCCGCAGAAGGTCCAATCCAACGGCGGAATAGCTGATGGTCTCCTGCAGTCCCTGCCGCACCAGCAGGTCCCGCACCCTCTCGCGGAAGGCCCGCAGATCCTGTCCTTCATGGTGGGGGATGGCAGTGGAGAGCATCTGGGTGGGGATGGAATCGTAGCCGACGATGCGGGCTACTTCCTCCACCAGGTCGTCCTCGATGGTGATGTCGCTGCGCCACGGTGGGGCCGAAACCCGTAGGGCTTCGTCGCCCTCCGACACCGCCGAGAACCCCAGCGAGACGAGAACGGACTTGGCCTGCTCCATGGAATGTTCCATGCCCAGGACCTGCTTCATCCGCTGGGAGGTCAGGAGCATGGCCCGCGGCTTCTCTCGCTCCGGATAGATGTCGATGATGCCCTTGGCCACCGTGCCGCCCGCCACCTGCTGTATGAGCTGGGTGGCCCGTCGCAGGGCAAGGGGGGGCAAATCCGGACGCAGGCCCTTCTCGAAGCGGAGCGTCGCCTCTGTGCGGAGACTAAAGTCCTGAGCGGTCCTGCGGTTGTTGGACGGGTCGAAGCTGGCCGACTCCAACACAACGTCGGTGGT
>CAYNJI010000036.1:0-8999 GCA_964397605.1 uncultured Dehalococcoidia bacterium
GGCCTCCCCTATGCTCCGCCATCCCCCAGGGCCCTGGAGATATTGTTGGGGGAGGGCTGCATATCCCCTGCGTCAACCCTTTTCATCAGGGCGACCACGCTGTCGTTGTAGGGGGTGGGAACGCCGTTCTCAGCGCCCTGGCGGGCTACCAGGCCGTTCAGATGGTCAATCTCCGACCTTCGCCCTTTGATGACGTCCTGGCCCATTGAGGAGTGCCAATCGACGCGGCCCTTGCTCCGTAGACGGGCGTCCAGGTCCTCCAGCACGTCGCCCCGGTCCGTATTCAGCCATGTGGCGGCGCTCACCCCGCTTATGCTTTCCACCCGATGTCCCAGGGCCGTGGCCACCTGGACAACTTCCCCGACGACGTGAATCTTCAGTTGGCGGGCTTCTGCGGAATCGGCCTGGCCGTGGGAGCCGAGGCCGGACATGGCGCCCACGGGGTTGCTCATGCAGTTGGAGGCCAGCTTGGCCCACCGCTCGCCGGCAAGGTTGGTGGTAGCCTTTGCGCCGTCGACGCTGCCGACCAGTTCACCGACCCGCAGGACGGGGGCGGGGCCGGCGCCGTCGAGATGCCCCAGCCGAAAGACGCCGTAGCCCGGCTTCCAGAGGGCAACCTGGATGTTGGACATGACGCAGCCGATGGCGCGGCGGATGCCGACCACGGCGGCTATGGTCTCGTCGTTGATGCCGTTCTGGGAGGAAACCATGTGCCCGGTCGGCTTCAGGTAACGCTCCATGAACGTGGCGGCCCAGAGGGTGTCGTAGGACTTGACGGCAATGAACGCCAGGTCGAACTTTCGACCAAGGGCCTGGGCCTCGTGAAGATGGACGGCCTTGACGGGCACAGTGAAGGGACCCTGGGTGCCGGTGACGCTCATGCCGTTGGCCTTGATGGCCTCCACGTGGGCGGGCCACTGGTCGATGAGGGTAACGTCCTCCCCCTGGCGGGTCATAAAGGCCCCCAGGTAGCTGCCCACGGCTCCGGCTCCGAAGATGGCTATGCGTTCCATAAATGCTCCTCCCCTGGCCGCATCGGGGGCGGCTCTGGGCGTATTCTATCAGAGTTGATTGGCTGGCGATGGGGTGGGTTGGAACACAGCCCGTTAACGTGGGTATAATGGGCGGCGTGGAGGCGCGAATGGAGCTAAAGAATTTCATCAGAGACATACCGGACTTTCCGAAGCCGGGAATCATCTTCAAGGACATTACGCCCCTGCTGCGGGACCCCGCGGCCTTCCGGGAGGCGGTCCATCGCATGGCCGAGCCCCTCAAGGGTCGAAGCATTGACGCGGTGGTAGCCGTCGAAGCGCGGGGCTTTCTGTTCGGCGCGGCCATGGCCTACGAACTCGGAATACCACTGGTCCCCGCCAGGAAGAGCGGAAAGCTGCCCTACGAGGTCATATCCGTCACCTACTCCCTGGAGTACGGGGAGGACACGCTGGAGATGCACACGGACGGCGTGATGGCAGGTCAGCGGGTGGTGGTCGTCGACGACGTATTGGCGACGGGCGGCACCCTGGCCGCGGCGTGCCGGCTGGTTGCGAAGGCGGGAGCCACGGTCGACGGGCTTTCGCTGGTTGTGGAGCTTTCATTTCTGGAAGGTCGCAAGCAGCTCAAGGACTACGAAATTTCCAGCGTAATCACGTACTAGGGGGGAATCTGATGACCGAAAAAATTAACGTTGGCGGCGTGGAAGTCTGGGCGTTACTGGACATGATCCCGCCCGCATATACTCCCGACGACTTCTTTCCAAGCATACCGTTGGACTGGTGGGAGCCCTACCGCAAGGAGGTGTTCGACCAGGACGGGAATCTGCAGCTCTACTACGGATGCTTTGCCGTCCGTTCCCAAGGGAAGCTCATTCTGGTGGATACGGGCATGGGGCCCGGGCCGCACCCGGAGCGGGGTAACCGGCGCGGCGAATTGACGCAGCGAATGAATGAGGAGGGGTTGGCGCCGGAGGACGTGGACTACGTGGTGCATACGCATCTGCACGGCGACCACGTAGGTTGGAACCTGGACGCCCAGGGAAGGCCTACGTTTCCTTCGGCGCGCTACCTGGCGCCCAAGGCCGACTGGGAATACTTTCGACAGGCCGACGTTGCGCCCACGGCCCCCTTCGTGGCGGAGTGCGTCGCGCCCCTGGAGCCGCTGGGGGTCATGGACCTGGTGGAGGGTGAGCACGCGATAACGGACGAGGTTGGCACGCTGCCGACACCCGGGCATACGCCGGGGCATCAGACCGTGGTGATTGCGTCGCAGGGACAACGGGGTGTGGTTGTGGGAGACCTGATTCAGAGCGTGGTGCAGGTGATGAGGCCGGAGTGGGGTTCGAGGGCAGACGTGGACTCGGAGCAGGCGCGGGAGACGCGGCTGGCTATGATGGCCCGGATTCAGCGGGAAGATATGTTGGTTGCGGCGGGGCACTTTCCGACGGGCGCCCACTTTGGACGGATTATGACGTCGGAGGGGCGGCGCTACTGGCAGATAGAGAAGCCCGCCGGGTAGGGACAGCGGCGCGGCGGGTTAGCCTCTGGGCAGGGATTTCTCAGGCGTAAGGGCCCAGGTGGAGGCCGCCGATGAGGTGTACGTGGCCGTGGGACTGGCTCTGCATGGCGTCCCGCCCGAAGTTGGAGAGGACGCGGAAGCCTCCCGGCGCCATCGTTTCTCCAAGCACCGATAGCGCTTGCCCAATCTTCGGAAGGACGGGCGACTGCCAAAGCTTCTGCTGGCTAAGGTGGGTCGTGGGGATTCCCAACAGCATGACGGGCACCCACGTCAGCTTATTCTTGATGATGACGAATTCGTCCTCGCGGTGGTAGAAGGTGGCAGGGGACTCGCCGGTGATGATTTGGCAGAAGATGCACTCCATTGGTCAGGGATTCTCAGACCAGGACATTGGCGCGAGGATAACGAGATTCTTCGACTCCGCTGCGCTGCGCTCAGAATGACATGTGGGGGGAGGCGCTGCGCTGCGCTTAGAATGAGCTGTGGCTGCTGGCATGGTTTAGATTCCGCGGCGGCGGGGGCCGGTTCGTTGGCGTCCGTGGTCCCGGTAATCGGGGACTTCTATAGGTACCCAGTTGACCAGGGTGCCGTCCAGTAGCCGGGAGGAAAGACGGGGATGGGCTGCCTCAATCTCGTCTATGGTCAGATAGGTGGTTATCAACGTGGGCAGCCTGGCGTTGTATCGGTGAACGACTATCTGGTAGAGCTTCTCCTTGGCCCAGGAAGTGCTGGTCTCCGCCCCCATGTCGTCCAGAATAAGCAGGGGGGCCGACTTCACCTGCTCGAAGAGTTGGTCGTATTGCACCGGGCTGTTGGGACTGAATGTGGATCGCAGATGGTCTAGAAGGTCTGGAACGAAGGTGAATAGGGAGGGATGGCCTCTTCTTATGCACTGGTCTACTACGGCCACGGCCAGATGGGTCTTTCCGCTGCCGTGGTTTCCTGCGATGAGGAGCCATCCGTCCGGCTTAATCGCGAAAGTAACGGCCGAAGTATAGGCGTTCTCCAGGTATCCCAGCTTTTCAGCGGTCACGTCGTGCCGGTTGACTTCGAAATTGTCGAAAGTCATGCGGTCCAGCATCTCCTTGTTCAGGCCGCTGTATCGCTGTAGACGCTGCATCCGGTCCTGGTCTGCCGCGTGCTCGCGGCAGCGGCAGGGGAAGAGTTCGCCGAAGTCGGGATGCCCCAGGGGTACCCTGCGCTCCACCCAGCCGTGACCGTCGCACACCGGGCACCGGTTTTCCGATTCCTCAGCTGCCGGGCGGGTTTCCCCGTCTGCGTATATACTCCTCGATATAGCCTCTTGGGTCGCGCGCCTTAGTATTTCTCCCAAATTTTCCATCTGACTTGCCTTCCCTCTCCCAACGTCTGAGGATAGCCCGAACGTAGGGCCAGCTTCTCTTGCCGCTGAGGGCCGCTTCTCGTATGGCGGTCTCGGTCCACTCCCGGGGATAATCCGCCTCCGCCGACTTCAACTCGTCGGCAACCAGCGGGGTTATCATACCAATCTCCTGCTCGTAGAGGTCGAATACGTTGGGGCGTTTTATGGCCCTGGGCGGTTCCGCCGTCGAATCTTCATCGCCTTGGGGCAGAGTCAGCGTCCCCGCCACGGCCCTCCGTAAGGCGGCGCGGTGGGCCTCCTGGTTCAGGACAAATAGGGTGGTTCTCCCCCGCTCGGTGGCCACCGAGGCCCTGGCGAAAATGCCCCGCCGTGCCCCGCCGTTCATGGCGTCCGCTATTTCTTCCTCGTCTAACTCGCCCTGAAGCACCGGGTCAGCCCTCAACTCCCCCAGGGTGACGCATCGGAGGGCGCCCTTCTTCCGGTGGATGTGCCACAAAGCCCGGAGGATGCACTTGAGCTCCGCCAGGCTGTCTATGGATTGGAGCACGTCGCCCAGGAGGGGGTCGGGCACCGGCGTGAAGGTGGTGGTGGAGGGCAGGGACTTGGGGTTCATGAATGGGCGAACTCCCTATCCAGGGGAGCGGGCTCGAATCGCACGTTCTTGTTTTGGAACAGGAGCTTGATGTTGCCGATGGGTCCGTGGCGGTGCTTGGCTATGATAATCTCCGCAACGTTGCGGGGGTACTCCGGTCCTTCGGGGAAGCGGTTGAGCCACTCCTCCTCGGTGGTGTACATATCTTCGCGATATATGAACATTACCACGTCCGCGTCCTGCTCGATGCTGCCGCTCTCCCGCAGGTCGGAAAGCTGGGGCCGGTGGGAGGGCCGCATCTCCACGGCCCGACTAAGCTGTGAGACGGTCAGAACGGGTATGTTCAGGTCCCTGGCCATCCCCTTGAGGGCGCGGGAGATTTCGCTGATCTCCTGGACGCGGTTGCCAAAACTCCGCCCCCCTTCGATGAGCTGCATGTAGTCCACAATCAGCATGTCCAGGTTGCGCTCCAGGTGAAGGCGGCGGGCCTTGCTTCGCATCTCTACGATACCCTGGAGGGGTGTGTCGTCGATATAGAGGGATAGCTCCGAAAGGGACCCCACGGCGTCGATGATGCGCTGCTCCTCCGGGGCGGACAGGTCCAGGCCCGGATGCAGCCAGAGCCGGAGGCGATGGGAGTCCACGCCGGCCTCGCTGGCCAGAATGCGCATGGCCAGCTGTTCCCGGCTCATCTCGAGGCTGAAGATGCCGACGCTGGAGCCGTTTCGGGCGGCGTTCACGGCAACGTTGACGGCGAGGGCGCTCTTGCCCACGCTGGGGCGGGCGGCGAGGATGATGAGGTCGGAGGGCTGGAGTCCGCCGAGCAGGTCGTCCAGGGAGGGGAAGCCGCTCATTATGACGGAGCTGGCGTCGGACAGGGGCTCCGCAAAGGCGGTGCGGTCTTCCAGGAACTGGTCCAGCACGTCCCGGATGGGGACGAACTCGCGGGAGGAGTGTCCGGTACGCAGGCCAAATAGGAGGTTCTCCGCCTGGCTGAGGGCAGCCTCTTCGTCGGCTGTGCCGCGGTAGCCAATGCTGGCGATCTCCGAGGCGGCGCCGATGAGCCGGCGCATGGTGGCGCTACGGCTGACAAGGTTGGCGAAGTGGACTATGTGGGTGGACGTGGGGACGCTGGAGACCAGGTGGCTTAGGTAGGCGGCGCCGCCTACGGTTTCCAGACGCTCCCGTAGGTTGAGTTCGTTGGTGACGGTGACCTGGTTTACCGCCTCACGGCGTTCGAAGAGGGCAACGCAAGCCTCATAGCAGTAGGAGTTCCTGTCCCGGTAGAAGTCCCCCGGGTTCAAGCGGCCTGCCACCTTCAGGATGGCCTCGCCGTCGATGAGGAGGGAGCCGATGACGGCCTCCTCTGCCTCTATGTCGTGGGGTTGAAGCCTCTCTTCGTACACCGGACGTTGAACCTCCTCAAGGAAGAAGGGCAGGTTGCACACCCGCCCCTATGGTGGCCTTGTTCGCTGTGCTGACGCGCCGGGGCGGTTTGGGAACAGGGAAGGGGGTTTGAGAACCGCCCCTAAGACTCTTCGGTCACGTCGGAGGGTTGTTCCTCGTCGTCGGCCTCGTAGTCTTCCTGACCCTCGGCCTGGGCCACAACAGTTATCTCGGCTGCGACGCTCTGGTGAAGGCGCAGGCTGATGTTGTAGCTGCCGGGCTCACGGATTGGTTCGTTCAGCTCGACCATGCGGCGGGCCACCTTTTGGCCGGTGGCGCCCTCCAACTCCTCCAGGATGCGGGTGACGGAGATGGCGCCGTAGAAACGGCCGGTGGGGCCGATTTTGCCTGGGATTTCGAGGGTGGTCCCCTCCAGGATGCGGGCGAGGGCCTGCTTGTCGCCCGTTTCGCGGATGCGACGTTCGTCCGCCGTCCTCTGGAGCTTGGAGATGCGTTTCATCTGCTCCCGGGTAGCTATGGTTGCGAGGTTCTTGGGCAGGAGGTAGTTGCGGGCGAAGCCGTTCTTGACTTCCTTGATTTCCCCGGCGTTGGCCACGTTTATTACGTCTTCGAGAAACAGTACGCGCACGGCAGGACTCCCCTTTTGGCGTGAAATAAAGAGGGATTATACCCCAAACCCGCGGGTGGGAGAAAGGGCGGGAAGTGGGACGAGGTTAGTTAGGGGACAACTGTCTTACTAGCAGGCGCTGAATTAGGTCATGGAGAGGTACGAAGTTGCGCTGATCTGCCTGCTTCAATGCCTCGGTATAGTGTGGATGCACGTCAGGCTCGCTAAGCAGTTCCGGCAACATGGGATGACCGGGGAGCAAACGGTCTGCCTTTACGCATATCACGTAATAGCAAAGCGCTCTGGCCGTCCGCCCGTTACCATTTACAAACGGATGGATGTGGTTAATCACCCACAGAGTGAAGGCACCTAAGTTTACGGTATCGGCTGCAAGCCAATTCCGTTGAATCGCCAAGACTAGGTCGTCCATCTCAGATGGAACAAGAGCGGCGTCTACAGGGTTAAAATTCCCAACCACGACTTCGGTAGACCTGTATTCTCCCGCGGAACTGTGCAGGCCGGCGATAGCGTGGACATTGAGAGCTTTGATGAGACTATGAGAGAACAGGGAGATGCCCTTGTCCAAGGACGCCTGTATGATGGACTCTAAGAATTGGTATTGTCGCTGTAAATTTGCCCTGGCGACTCGTTGATAGATAGGGTCGGATTCTCCTAGACCAGCCTCGTATAAGTCATCAGGCAACACTAGTGCCCACGATCGACCAGATCCTCAAGTTCCTCTCGCGTTGGTTGTTTCATTGAACGAGGCAGTTGGCCGCGTATCCAGGAAATTGTTTGCTCACGAATCTCCTCCCTCGTTAGATGCCGCTTCGGCAATTGGTCAATGATATCCTGGAGTTCATCGTGGCTGTCGCAAGGATGGGCGGCTTTCACCGCATTCAACTGATCAGTCATTTGCCTCATCGCTTCCCGCACTAGGCTTTCCTTGTGGTCGATACCGATATTTTTTGCCCCCTGTGAATGTGCTTGCCCATCCATGGTACTCCTCCTAAGTGCGTCCACGTCATAGTAGCCCGCCAGCGGAAATAGCGTCAACTACCCCCTGAACCAGCCCGCTTCTTGACAGGGGGCGGGCTTAGGAATACCTTGGGCCTAGTCTTGGCGGGAGGCATCGCATGAAGGTTCTGAAGGGCGCAACGCTTATCGACGGCACGGGCGGGACGCCCATCCCCAACGCAACCGTCGTAGTCGACGGGGAGCGCATCGTCGACGTGGGCCCAGCCGACGCCGTAACGTCCCCTCCCGACGCATCGGTGGTGGACCTTTCGGGCATGACTCTCCTCCCCGGCCTCATCGATTGCCACGACCACCTGGGACATACCGGCTACGGCCTCATGGACCGGTGGGAGCTGGACGCCCCCGCAAGCCTGCGACACCTGCGCACCGCCCAGGTGCTACAGGACACGCTGGAGATGGGCTACACCTCCGTCCGCGACGCCGGCGGCCTAGACCACGGCTTTCAATTGGCGGTGGAGGAGGGCCTGATCCCCGGCCCACGCCTGACTCTCAGCATCTCCCTGATTTCTCCCACCGGCGGCCTCTCCGACGTTCGCAGCCCCTCCGGCCACTGCTGCCCCGCGCCGGTGAATCTGAACCTGCCTTCGGGAATGGTGGATGGGCCCGACGCCATTCGCGCCAAGGTGCGGGAGCTTTGCCGCATGGGAGCCACTGTCATCAAGTGCGCCACCACCGGAGGGGCCAGCTCCCGACCGGGTCACGGCCCCTTCGACCGGGAGTTCACCCGTCAGGAGATGGAGGCTTTGGTGGGCGAGTCCCACGACCTGGGCCGACGGGTCATGTGTCACGCCCTGGGAGGCCCCGGCCTTCGGCTGGCCCTGGAGGTAGGAGTGGATAGCATCGAGCACGGCACGTATCTGAACGAAGACCCGGACCTGATTCCGATGATGGTCGAGAAGGGGATCTTCTACGTGCCCACCCTGCTGGTGTACGTCTACCATCGGGAGAACGTGCAGGACCACGTCAAAGAACGGGCGCGGGAGCTATTTTCGCACCACCTGGACAGCATCCAAAAAGCTCTGGACGCGGGCGTTAAGGTTGTCGCGGGCACCGATGCCGGTGGATGGAGGCACCCGGCCAACGCCGGAGAGCTGCGCTGCATGGTTGAAGAGGCAGGGATGTCGCCCATGCAGGCTCTGGTTGCCGCCACGGCAACGGCGGCCGATTGTTTGGGACAGGCGGACGAGTTGGGAACCGTCGGCAAGGGAAAGCTGGCAGACCTGGTGGTGGTGGACGGCGACCCCCGCGAGGACGTCACCCGTCTGCTGGACAAGGAGCGGATCAAGCTGGTGATGAAGGGCGGCCAGGAGTTCGTGAATGCCTTTTAGGGGTAGGACGGGCGGCTCCGCCTAATACTCCTCGTTCAGTCGTTGGCTCCGTCTCGGTTGAGGACAGTTCGAAAAGTTAGAGATACGCGGCGGCGACGGTCCCGCCGTCCATTGGCTGTCAGCTCAGACTTTCGAGGTGCGATGCCGTGCTGCCAAATAGATCGGGATTCGCCG
>CAYNJI010000037.1:0-3336 GCA_964397605.1 uncultured Dehalococcoidia bacterium
GCGAATGGGCATTCCCGACCGTGGTTTGCTGATAGACGGCATGCGGGCGGACATCGTCTTGTTCGACACGAAGACGGTGAAGGCACCAGCGACTAAGCTGCACCCGAAGCAGTTTCCGGTAGGCATAGACTACGTAATTGTGAACGGGCAGGTGGTGGTGCGGGAGTCTGAGCACACCGGGGCTCTGCCGGGCAGGGGAATTCGCCGGGGTAGGGCTACGACGTAGGAGAGGCTGGCTAGTCTACGGGGACTCTTGCTTCTTCCATGAGTCGGGGACGGCGCCGGAAATACTCCTGCTCTAGTAGTGCCATGGTCATGGAGTCGTACCACTCCCCATCCTTGGGGTGTGTGCTGCGAAGGTGCCCTTCAAGGAGAAAGCCCAGCCTCTCACACATGTGCATGGCGTGAATGTTGTAGTCGGGCACGTCCACCCAGGCGCGATGGAGCTTGTATGTCGAGAAGGCCATGTCCAGGAGTTGGAGGAGGGCGGCGGATCCGAAGTGGTGTAGCCAGAGGTCTTGCCGTCCGATGATGAGAAACAGCTGGGCCTCGTGCAAGGGGGCCTCGATGACCATCTGGGCCTCGCCCACGTGACCCTCGTTGGCGTCGTATACCGAGAAGATCTTCCTGTCCGGGTCGTTGAAGACCTGCTGCCATTCTTCGTCGCTGGCCTGCAAGGAGGCCTTTGGTGAGTAGCCGATGTGGAGAGGGTCGCCGTCTTCGTCGGCGCCGTACCACATGGTCACGACCTCCGGGTTTTCAAGCCAGGCGGCCATTCGCTCCACGTCTTCGCGAGACACGTCGGTAAGTCTTACGTCTGGTATCATGGCGCTCTCCTTCCGCGTGTGAAAATGCGTCTTGGTTGAATGGCTGGCTTGTTTTCAGGTTAAGCGGAAAACGAGTTTTAGTCAACCTTAGTGCGTATTTGCGGCCTGGTTGGACTCCGACGTTCGCCCTGGGGAAGGCCGCAGTGAGAATTTCTGCGGTTTGAGATAGGATAGAAACAGCAGAGGGAGGTTGAAGGCAATGGAGTTGTACTACGACGTTTTTCCGACGGAGTTCGGATGGTACGCCGCGGTGGTTTCGGAGAAGGGGCTGCGGTATGGGGCCATGAGGTCGTCGCCGGAGGAAGCGGTAGAGAGCTTGTCACGCCAGTTGAACGGGGCGTCGCAGGATGCGATGGCGGTTGAGGGCGTCAGGGAAGGACTGCTGGCCTTCTTTGAGGGAGATGGTGAGGCATTGGGAGGCATTGCGCTGGATTTGGAAGGAGCGCCGCCCTTTCATCGCGCCGCCTGGGAGGCCTGCCGGCAAATTCCTCTGGGAGAAACGCGAAGCTACGCATGGCTGGCGGCGGCGGCGGGACGCCCCCGGGCGTCTAGGGCGGCGGGACAGGCCATGGCGAGGAACTGGGTGCCGGTGGTTGTGCCCTGCCACCGGGTAATTGGCAGCAGTGGGGGGCTGCACGGGTACGGCGCCGGAGGGCTTGAGGTAAAGGAGCGGCTGCTGCGGGCGGAGGCGGGCATGACTCGACGAGGGTCCGATAAGGACGCTTAGAAGTCGGTGGATTCCAGCTGGTCTCTGAGGATCTCCAGCGCTTCGTCCTTTTGGGGTTCCTGTACCAGTAGCCGGACGGGGAATGGGGAGGAGCCAAGGAAGGGGTTAACGTCGCCGCCGCGAACAATTACCGTTATGCCGGACTCGTTGAGGATGCCCTGCCAGATGTGGGCGGTCCATTCGTTGGGGGCGGTGGTTAGGACTATCCACTTCATAGCTCTAGACTCCTGTGAAATTCGGCTTGAGATTCGTTAACGGGGTGCTTCGGACTTTCAGATTGCGCACCGTCTGATTGGAAGAAACAGTGTGGCTCAGGGAGCGGCGGGTTCTACGTTTATGCTTTCCGTACCCAGAAGCTCTTCCAACCGCTGCTGAAGCTCCGGACAGAACTTCACCGTAAAGGGCATGTCTATGCGCACCTGCTTGCTGTTGGAGAGAATGTTCAGAAGCACCCGGTCTTCCCCGGGAAACTCCAGCATCGCCTCTACGGTATTTTGTAGGAGGCTGGCGTCCTGCTCCTGATTGGCGGACTCTTCCATGGTGAGTTGCAGGGTGCGGTTTCGGGCCGGATCCGGCGCACCGTTAGCAGGTGATGAGGCGCCATTGCCGGAGGTCGCTCTGGCAGATACGGCAGGCCGATTTGGCTTGGGCGCGCCGTTAGCTGGGGATGTCTTTTGGGGTGCAACAGGCCGGTTGGCCTTGGCGGCGCCGTTGCCGCCGCGGCCGCTTTTGGTCGCGTCGTATTCTCTAACGTTACTGCAATAGAGGGAGACGTCTTCACTCCGAACCACCACCTTGCCTTCTACCTGAAGGAAACTACCCTCCTGCCAGAGGCTCTGGGTACGCTCAAACACTCCGGGCCAGGCGATAACCTCCAGCTCGCCCCCCAGAAGCTCGAGGGAGGCGTTCAAGAAGGGGCGCTGGTCTCTGGTGAGCCGCTGCTGGGCCGATGAGAGTTGGCCTAGCACGGTTACTTGCTTGCCCTCCATCTCGGTGCCCATCTGGTCTAGGGAGGCGATAAACCCGGGGGGGACGTGGGATAACAGGCGTTGGAGGGGATTGGAGGTGATGGCAACGCCGAGAAGCTCTTTCTCCCAGGCGACTTTTTCGTAGGTCTCTGCGTCGGTCCCGCTTAGGTTGAAGGACACGAGGGAATCCTCTTTCTGGTCGCTCATGCCGCCAAAGAGACTGGTCTGACCGGTCTGGCGAATTCTTGCCTCCATCTGGGATTGGGAGAGGATGGATACGGCGGCGTTAAGGATGGGACCGCGCCGTCCCAGGCTGTCAAAAGCTCCGGCCTGTATCAAGCTCTCCAGGGAGCGCCGGTTTAGGCCGCTCAGATCCACCCTTCTAACGAAGTCGGCGAGGGAGCTAAAGGGACCTTCGCCGGTCCGTTCCTGAACGATGGGCCCTACGGCGGATTCGCCCAGGTTCTTGATGGCGGAAAGGCCGAAGCGGATGCCTTCCTGCCCGTCGCCGTCCTTGTCTAGGGTGAACTCCACACCGCTGCTGTTGACGTCCGGCGGCAGAACGGGAATGCTCATTCGTAGGCATTCGTTCACCGCGCTGGTCATCCTTTCGGGGTGGCCACGACGGGAGTTCAGTACGGAGGCCATGTACTCCAGGCTATAGTTGGCTTTGAAGTAGGCTGTCCAGTAGGAGATCTGGGCGTAGCTGACGCTGTGGGCCTTGTTAAAGGCGTAACCGGCGAAGGGCTCGATGAGGTTGAAGACAGCCTGGGCCTGGGCCTGGCTGAACCCCTGTCCCATGGCGCCCTTGATG
>CAYNJI010000037.1:3346-4439 GCA_964397605.1 uncultured Dehalococcoidia bacterium
GTCTGGAGGAGGCGCAGTACCTGGTCTTGGAAGACGATAACGCCGTAGGAATCTTTCAGTATCTCGTCAAGACTCGGGTGGGGGGACTTGACGGGGGAGCGGCCATG
Organism: uncultured Dehalococcoidia bacterium; assembly: GCA_964397605.1. GTDB lineage: Bacteria > Chloroflexota > Dehalococcoidia > Lucifugimonadales > JAPULR01. The sequence goes on from CAYNJI010000037.1 coordinate 3,454, forward strand.
CTTGGCCTCGATGAACGTGGGTATCTGCTCCATGGGGCCGGGACGGTAGAGGGCAATCATGGCCGCAACGTCGCTGAGGGAGGAGGGTTTGAGTTCGCGGATGTTGCGCTGCATTCCGGTGCTTTCCAGCTGGAACACCTCGTTGGTCTTGCCGGAGGCGAGTAGCTGGAAGGTCTTTTCGTCGTCCCAGGGTATCTGCTGAAGCTCCAGGTCCAGGTTGCGGGTCTGCTTCAGCATCTTGAGTGTTCTGTCCAGGATGGTGAGGTTTGTAAGGCCGAGAAAGTCCATTTTGAGCAAACCCAGCTTGGCAATGGGGTCCATCGCGAACTGGGTCATGGCGATTTCGGACTCTTCACTGCTGCGGGTGGGACGTTGTAGAGGCACGTAATTGGTGAGAGGTTCTTCCGAGATGACGACGCCGGCGGCGTGGGTGCTTACGTGATGGGCGATGCCCTCAAGGCCTATAGCCTTGTCCACCAACTCGGTCACGGCGGGGTCTTGTTCGTACATCTCCTTGAGTTGGGGCGTGTTGTGGACGGCCTCACTGAGGTTCCGTACCTTGAAGGGAATGAGGCGGGCGATGCGGTCGGTGTCGGCGTAGTCCATGCCGAGGGCGCGGCCCACGTCACGAATGGCGGCCTTAGGGCCTAGGGTGCCGAAAGTGATGATCTGCGCCACCTTATCCTTGCCGTAACGGTGGGTGACGTAGTTCAGAATCTCCTCCCGCCGGTCATCCTGGAAGTCCATGTCTATGTCCGGCATCTCCTTGCGTTCCACGTTGAGGAAGCGCTCGAAGACCAGGGTATGCTCGAGAGGGTCCACCTCGGTGACGCCGAGGCAGTAGAGGGCCAGGCTGGCGGCGGCGCTGCCACGGACGGCCAGCAGAATGCGGCGCTCGTGGGCGAAGGCTACGATTTCCCACACCACAAGGAAGTAGTTGGCGAAACGGGTCTGGCGGATGACCTCCAGCTCATATTCAAGGCGCT
>CAYNJI010000037.1:4449-7947 GCA_964397605.1 uncultured Dehalococcoidia bacterium
GAACAACCTCGGGCGTTGGGTTGGGATAGAGGCGATGCAGGCCTTCCCAGCAGAGCTTGGCGAGAAACTCGTCGGCGTCGCCGCCGTCGGGCACAGGGTATTTGGGCAGGTGGAGGTTGTTGAACTCCAGCGTAACGTGACACGACTCGGCAATGCGCTGGGTGTTGGAGACGGCTTCCGGAAAGTCTTTGAAGAGGACGGCCATCTCCTGGGGGCTTTTGAGATAGAAAGAATCGTCCTCCATCTTGAGGCGCGATTCATCGTGAACCGTGGTGTTGGTGTGTATGCAGATACGCAGGTCCTGGAGGACGGCGTCCTCCTGGTGGGTGTAGTGGCTGTCGTTGGTGGCCACGAGAGGGATGTTCATATCCCTGTTCATGGAAACCAGGGCCTGGTTAATATCCTCCAAGCCTGGGACGTTCCTGTGCTGCTGTACCTCCAGATAGAAGCGGTCTTGGAAGACCTCCCTGTACCATTGTGCCCGGTCGGCGGCGTCTTTAATCCGCCCCTCGGTGATTAGCCGGGGAATCTTGGCGCTTGGACAGCCGGAGAGGGCTATCAGGCCCTGGCTGTGCTGCTGGAGCAGTTCATCGTCCACTCGCGGGCGGTAGTAGAACCCCTCCAGGTGGGCCTTGCTAACCAGTTGGATGAGGTTCTTGTAGCCCGTGTTGTCTTGGGCCAGCAGCGTAAGGTGGTGGGGGCTCTTCTCCGAAGGGTCCTTGGTAGTTCGGCTGCCTTTGGCTTCATAGATCTCGCAGCCGATTATGGGCTTTACTCCGGCGTTATGGGCGGCGGAGTAGAAGTCCACGATTCCATAGAGGGACCCATGGTCCGTGATGGCCAGGGCGTCCATGCCGAGTTTGGAGGTTTGCTCCACCAGTTGAGGAATGCGGCTGATGCCGTCGAGGAGGCTGTATTCGGTATGAACGTGGAGATGTGTGAACATGGTGGGGGGGACGACAAACATATTATAAAGGCAGGGAAGGGTCAAGACGGAAGGGGGGCGAATTTACCAGGTGGAGCAGCGGAAAGCAGGGGGATTTACAAGGGATTGTAGCTCCAGGGTTGGTGGTTTACACTGGATTTATACGTTTCTGCAGGTTGGGGGCTTTCTATGACCGTTATGGTGACGGGCGCAACGGGGTTTCTGGGCCGGCGGGTGGTGCAAGCTCTGTTGGATCGGGGCAAGGACGTTCGCTGCCTGGTTCGTTCGCCCGGTGCCGAGGCGATGTTCGACCAGGACCGGGTGGACGTTCACTACGGCAGCGTGACGGACCCGGCGTCGCTGCGGGCGGCCTTCTACGACCTTGACGAGGTGGTTCACCTGGTGGCAGTGATTCGGGAGAGGGGAGGTGCTACCTTCATCCGGATCAACGTGGAAGGAACACGGAACGTGTTGAAGGCGGCAGAGGAGGCGGGTGTCCAGCGTTTTGTGCATCTGAGCGCCATCGGGGCCCAGGAGAATCCCGGGATGCGGTACCTGTACAGCAAGTGGGTGGCGGAGCAACTGGTTTTTAGCAGCGACATTCCCTACACGATTCTGCGCCCCTCGCTGCTATTTGGCGAGGGGGACGAGTTCATGAACGCCCTGGCGGGTCTGATAAGGACCACGCCTCTGGTGCCGGTGATAGGCAACGGCAAGAACGAGTTCCAGCCCGTTTCGGTGGAAGACGTAGCCCGATGCGTGGTGAACGCGATCGACAACCCGCGCCTGCGGAATCAAAGGGTGGAGATTGGCGGGCCTCAACGGCTGACCTACAACCAGATTGTGGACGAGGTAGCATTCACGATGGGCGCCAAGCGCCTGAAGCTGCATATACCCGTGACTCTAATGCGGTTTCCCGTTTGGCTGACGGAGAAGCTGTTTTCGAAGCCGCCGGTGACCCAGGACCAGCTGGCCATGCTGCAAGTGCCGAACTACCCGGAGTCGGATACGATTCAGAGTGTGTTCAGGTTCAGCCCTAAGACGGTGCGAGGCAATATAACCTACGTGCGCCGGGTGACTTGGGGGGACGGGTTAAAGATGCTGTTGGGACGTATGCCTCGGCACATTCGAGACCACTAACGAGCGACGAGTTCAGGCGGTGCGCCGTTGACAGCGTTGGCGGTGCGTCCATAGACTAGCTGCGTTGGGGGCCGTTGGCCCTCCGACCAGGAGCATATTAGAAATATCGGAAGGTGTTGCGTCATGGCCTGGAATGGCTGGAAAGTTGTAGACATGGACTCCCATATTATGGAGCGTCCCCACGAGATGTACGACGGGTATGTGGACCCTTCGTATCAGGCGGACTTCGAACGGCTCAAACTGGCCATCGAGGAGAATATCCGTCAGGGCGGAAAGGGGGCCTTGGCGGCCAGCCGTCATGCCATTCTTGCGCCTGTCATTTCGGATAACGCTCTGGGGCAGGCGGACTCCTTCGGGCTTGCGCCCAGGGAGTTCATCCTGCAGCCGGGAGCCGGCGGGCGGCCCAACTTCGGCCGGCCAGACCGAGGGAATTTGCCGCATATCCGTCCCGAGGTAAATTGGGACGTGAAGGCGCGATTGGAGGACATGGACGCTGCCCACGTGGACGTGGGTGTGCTCTATCCCACCCATGTTTCGAGCTATTGCGCCCTCCATGACGTGGGGTTCGAGAATGCGATGTACATGGCGTATCATCGCTGGGTGAGCGACTTCTGTTCCCAAGCCCCGGAGCGGCTCAAATGGACACTGGTGGCGAATCTCACGGACGCACGAACGGCCGCATCGGAGATTCGGCGGTGGGCCAAGGAGGATGATAACCTTGTGGGCATCTACTTTTCGCCCCAAGGCCCCGACAACCTTCTGCTGGACAGCGGCAGCCTCTATCCCATCTACGAGGCTGCGGAAGAGACGGACCTGCCCGTGCTGATTCACGGTGGGACGGCTAGGCCTCCATTCGGGCCAGGCACCTTCGACCTGCGTGGCGCCTGGTTCTTGCAGCACGCGTTGGGCCTCATCGGCGGAGGCATCATGGAACGATTTCCTACCATGAGAGCCGCAATTGTGGAGACGGCGGCGGGATGGCTGCCGGCCATCTTGGACCGATACGACAGCCACTATGTACTTTCGCCGCACCACGTTCCCTACTTGAAGCGGTCGCCCACCGAGATGGTGAAGAGCGGGCGGTATTTCCACGGCATCGACACGTGGGAGACCACGTTGGAGTCGGTGGTGGACGTAGTGGGTGAGGACGTTCTGCTGTTCGCGACGGACTGGCCCCACGGAGATACGGCATGGCCTACGGGCGTGGATCAGGTAGTCGAGTGGCCGGGACTTACGGACAGCGCCAAACGGAAGATCTTGGGGGAGAACGCCATGCGCCTCTGCCCCCGCCTGCAAGGCTAACTTGGTAAAATAGGAAGTGACCGAACCAAACGAAGGCTTGATTTATGAACGCAAATGAACATGTACAGACTGCACGTGAGTTTTTAGAGGCTTCGGACCGAGAGTTCGAGGCCGGCGACAAATTTCAGGCG
>CAYNJI010000037.1:7957-8933 GCA_964397605.1 uncultured Dehalococcoidia bacterium
CTATGGGGCGCCGCCACCCACGCCCTGATGGCCGTTATGCAAGAAGATGGGCAAGTGGGCAAGAATCACCGGGAGTTGCGGAGGGCCGCAAGGCGGCTGGCGTCAGAGCGTAATGAACCGTTCATTCGAACCGGTTTTGCAGTCGCCGAAATGTTTCACGCCAATTTCTATCATGGGTTCATGGAGGACTTCCAAGTTTCTGAAGGTAGGGAAGATGTGCGCGAATTTGTGAAGCGTCTCTTGCCCGACCTTTCACCGGAGCCGACTCGTACATAGTTGGGATAGATTCTTCGCCGCGCACGAAATGACAGGAAGGCGGGGCTAAACCGCCGGTGCTTAGCAGCCTTTGGCATCGGCATCGCTGACCTCGACTCAATGACCTGTAAGCCTCAGGTGGGGGATGGTGGGGTATAATTGCCTTGCCCCTCTATGGGCGCGGTAGGTGACGTTGGAATACAGATCTTCCCTGGGGCTTTTGCTTGGTTTAGTGGACTTCGAGCGGTTTCGCGGGCCGCGAGGGCCCCGCGTTAAGTTCGACCTGAGTCGCATGGCGGCCCTGCTCAGCCGGTTGGACAACCCCCAACTCGCAATTCCCGCGGTGCACGTGGCGGGGACAAAGGGTAAGGGCAGCACGACGGCAATGGTCGCCTCGGCGCTCATCCAACAGGGATACAAGACCGGAGCGTTCACTTCGCCCCACCTTCACACCTTTAGAGAGCGGATTAGTGTCGATGGGGAGCCGGTTTCGGAGGGGGAGTTTGCGTCGCTGGTGGAGGGAGTGTGGCCTCATGTGTGCAATGTCGGCGATGACGGGCGTTTTGGGCGGGTTACCCTCTTCGAAACCCTGACGGCCATGGCGTTCATGCACTTCCGGGAGATTGGGGCCGACTTTCAGGTGTTGGAGGTGGGATTGGGAGGCCGGTTGGATTCCACCAATCTGGTGCAGCCCCAAGCGTGTGCAATAACGTCTATCAGC
>CAYNJI010000038.1:0-406 GCA_964397605.1 uncultured Dehalococcoidia bacterium
AGCCATTCGACAGATACGTAATGTGGAGATACTTGAAGACTTTGCTCCAGGATCGCATCGACTCGCTAGAGGAGCCGTTCAGTGGAATATTGGAGACAAGATGCCCGAAGAAATAATACGACAGTTGAGAGATGCCTGACAGCCGTAAGGTAATTTATTGGGATGCTAACTGCTGGCTTTCGTACATCAATGCGATGGCGGACCGATTGCCAATTCTGGACGCTTTATTGGATGCTAGTAGCAGTGAGAGCGGGGTATTCGATTGTATACGTCTGCTCTCTCAAAGGTTGAGGTGGCATTCTCAGTAGAGGAACAGAAGAGAAAAACTCTCGATGCTGAAACAGAAGAATGCATAGAAAACCTCTGGGGCGATCCAGATGTCTTGGTGACTGTGGAGTTTCACGAC
>CAYNJI010000038.1:416-8415 GCA_964397605.1 uncultured Dehalococcoidia bacterium
GTTGGAGTTTGAAGCCACTTGACGCTATACATTTGGCGACTGCCAAATGGTTGTCAGACTTGGGGTTTACAATCAAAGAGTTCCACACGTACGATTGTCGGCTCTTTAGGTGGACTCCAATCCTAGGGTTCAAAATCCTTAAGCCTTACACGGCCCAACCCAGATTGCTTTAGAATCACACGGCCACCCACCGTCCGGCTGGCGGCGGATTTGTTATAATGGGCCTACTCTAAAGCTCGGTGGTGAACCCCATGGATACCGCTAGCAGGCCCCTCATCATTTCCGTCATCGGTGGTCGTTACCCATCCCCCCGGGCACGCCGATACGCCGAGGAGGTGGGGCGGGAGTTGGCTCGTAATGGCGCGGCGGTGGCATGCGGCGGCCTTATCGGAGTCATGGAGGCCGTCTGCAAGGGCGCAAAATCTGAGGGCGGGTTGACCATCGGCATCCTTCCCGGCGATGACCCCGAGGACGCCAACCCTTACGTGGACTTGCCCATCTGCACCGGCATCATGTACGCCCGCAACATGGTTGTCGTAAAAACAGGCCGCGCCGTAATCGCCATCGACGGCTCCTTTGGCACCATGTCGGAGATTGGCCACGCCCTGTCGGAGGACATACCGGTGATCGGGCTGGACACGTGGAACTTTTCTATTGAAGGCGAAGGCGGGGACCCCATCATTCGCGCCACGGACCCGGTGGACGCGGTTGCGAAGGCAATAGCCGCAGCCAAGGCGCGGAAGACGCGGCCCGCCAGCCCCCAAAGGCGCTCTTGACCGTTATCGCCGATATCCGGGCGCGGGAGATCCTGGACTCCCGGGGCAGTCCCACGGTGGAGGCCGAAGCGCGTCTCACCGACGGTACCGTCGGCGTTGCCGCCGTGCCGTCGGGGGCTAGCGTGGGCGCTCACGAGGCCTTGGAACTGCGAGACCACGACCCTCATCGCTTCGGCGGAAGGGGCGTCCTGAAGGCCGTCGACAACGTTCAGCGGCTCATAGCCCCGGCGTTGCGGGGCCGTTCGCCCTTCAACCAGTCCAACGTTGACGGGCTGCTTCTGGAACTGGACGGCACCGAGAACAAAGGCAACCTCGGTGCCAACACCCTGCTTGCCGCCTCCCTCTCCGTGGCCCATGCCGCCGCCGCCTCCAAGGGTGTTCCCCTCTATCGATACCTGGCGTTGGGCGAGAAGGTCACGCTGCCCGTGCCGATGTTCAACATTCTGAACGGCGGCGCCCATGCTTCAGACTCCATAGACTTGCAGGAAATCATGGTGGTCCCCGCCGGCGCTCCCAGTTTTCGGGAGGCCTTGCGGATCGGAGCCGAGATATATCAAGCCTTGAAGAATATCATCCAGGGGAGAGGGCTGAGTACCCAGGTGGGGGACGAGGGTGGTTTCGCTCCTCAGCTTCCATCCAACCGGTCTGCGTTGGAACTGGTAGCCCTGGCGGTGGAGCGGGCCGGGTACGTGCTGGGTGAAGACTGCTATCTGGCCTTGGACGCCGCCGCTACCGAGTTCATGGAAGACGGTAGATATCATCTACATCTGGACGACATCAGCCTGAATGCCGAGGGGCTGACGGACTTCTACCGGGGTTGGAGCCGGGAATTCCACATCCTCAGCATAGAGGATGGGCTGGGAGAGGACGACTGGTTGGGATGGCGAGAACTTTGCGACGACCTGGGCCACTCGGTGCAGCTGGTTGGCGACGACCTGTACACCACGAACCTCAAGCGCATCCGCAGGGGAATCCAGCTGAAGACCAGCAACGCCGTACTGTTTAAGCTGAATCAGGTGGGCACGGTAACGGAGACGATTGAGGCCTTCGAGGAAACGCGCAAGGCGGGCTGGGGCGCCGTGGTCAGTCACCGTTCCGGCGAGACGGAGGACACGACAATAGCGGACCTGGCCGTGGCTCTCGGCGCGGGCCAGATAAAGTCGGGGGCGCCCTGCCGTTCCGAGCGGCTGGCCAAGTACAACCGGCTTCTTCGAATCGAGGAGGAGTTGGGCGCAGATGCGGAGTTCGCCGGAATGTCCGCCTACGGTCACCTGAACCTGGGACAGCTATGATGCAGAAAACGCAGACCGTCACCATTCGACAGATTCGGGACGCGCTCGAACCGGCTCTAAAGAAAGCCGGCGCAGCCAAAGCCGTAGTTTTTGGCTCCTACGCCAGGGGCGATGCCGACGCCGAAAGTGACCTGGACCTGATGGTCATTCTCAATACGGACTTGCCCTTCATCGAGCGCTGGGACATAATCCCCGGCCTGCGCAGCCGTTCGCCCGTACAGGAAATGGATCTACTGGCCTACACTCCAGGGGAAGTGCGCCGGATGATGGAAAAGGGAAGCGTTCTCTTACCGGTAGTTCTCGAGGAGGGAGTCACTATCTACGACGCCGACCCGAATTTTGGTCACTGGTGGGACCAACAGGCCGCCCTGGTTGAGAAAGGGGAAGACGTGATGAAGAGAAACCCGGAAATTGCAGCCCAAAGTTGGCTAGGACAGGCCAGAAGAGAACTCGGTTCCTGTCCTGATTTACTTTTGGGCGGATACTTTGAACAGGTCTGCTTTCATTCCCAACAGGCGGCGGAAAAGGCGTTGAAGGCCCTGGTCTACCTGCAAGGGGCGAGAAGAGTCCTGGGACACTCCTGCATCAATCTGATTAAGCAGCTTAAGGAAACCCATCCTTCCTTGGCGGCCTTTGAAGAGTCGGCCTGTTTGCTGGATCAGGTTTATATTAGTAGCCGCTACCCCATCGACGATATGCAGGTAGCCCCTTATGAACTATTCCCCCGCAGCCAGGCAGAGGACTTGATGGCGAGGGCGAGGGAAATAGTGGACGAGGCGGGACGTATCATTGAGCAGAGCGGTTGATGGATTCTCGATGTCGCCCATGCCCCTCACCTTGACCCTTTTCCGGCCTATTGCTAGAATACCGTGGGTCTCCATTCGTCTTGAAACATGCAGATAATTGGACTCACCGGAGGTATCGGCACAGGCAAGAGCCAAGCGGCCCGCATTCTGGAAGAACTCGGCGCTGTAGTAATCAACGCCGACGTCTTGGGGCATCTGGCATACAGGCCCAACACGGACGGTTGGCGGCGCATAGTAGATGCCTTCGGCCCGGAGGTCGTTGGCCCTGAGGGAGAGATAGACAGGAAGCGTCTGGGAAGGATAGTATTCTCCGACCCCGGCGCAAAGGCAAAACTGGATGCCATAGCGTGGCCTCAAATTGCCATCCTAGCCCGAAGGCAAATTGAGAACCTTCGCAAGCAAGAAACTGATACAATAGTCCTCGAAGCCGCCGTTCTGGTGGAGGCCGGATGGGACACCCTGGTGGACGAGGTTTGGGTGACCCATTCCCCCAGGAACCTGGTGCGGCAGCGGTTGAAGCTTCGAGACGGCCTGACGACGGAGGAGATAGATCGTAGAATAGATGCCCAGATCCCCTTCGAGGAGCGGCTCAAGGAAGGATACATTCCCATAGAAAACGCCTCCACCCCGGAGGCTCTGCGTGACAGGGTTACAACTCTGTGGCGACGCCTAATTAAAGAAAGCGCCGAATAAAAATGGCCAAAATCTCCAATCCCCTCTATAACCAGTTCACTATCGAAGAATACGTGGTGGAGCAGGAGCCCTTTTATTTGCCAGTAAGGGACGAGGTGGAGCTCTTCGAAGCTGCCTACGCCGCCAGTATTCCCATCCTTCTCAAAGGCCCCACCGGCACCGGCAAGACCCGCTTTGTGGAATACATGGCATGGAAGCTCAGCCGACCTGCGGTGAATGCCAACGCCAATTCTGCCAACGGCGAGAACGAACGGGTAATTCCGCTCATAACTATCGCCTGCCACGAAGACCTTACCGCCAGCGACCTCGTCGGGCGTTACCTGCTGGACGCCGAGGGCACCCGCTGGATAGACGGCCCCCTGACCCGCGCCGTCAAGTTCGGCGCTATCTGCTACCTCGACGAAATCGTCGAGGCGCGTAAGGACACCACGGTGCTCATTCACCCCTTGGCGGACCACCGCCGTGTCCTACCCGTGGAAAAGCAGGGGCTGGTGCTGGAGGCCAAGAAGGGCTTCCAGCTTGTCATATCCTACAACCCGGGCTACCAGAGCGCCCTGAAGGACCTCAAGGAAAGCACCCGTCAGAGGTTCATCGCCATTGAATTCACCCCACCCCCGGCGGAGTCGGAGGCGAAGATAATTAAGAAGGAGTCCGGCTGCACCGAGGAGCAGGCTCTTGCCCTGGCCAAGCTGGGTGAGAAGATCCGCAACCTTCATGACCACGGTCTAAAGGAAGGCGCCAGCACCCGCGTCCTCATCTACGCCGGCAAGCTCATGTCTCACGGCATCGCCGCCCGCCGCGCCTGTCACGTGGCCGTGGTCTGGGGCATCACCGATGACCATGAATTGCAGAGGAGCATTCAAGAGGTGGTCTCATCCATCTTCGAGTAGAGGCCCCCGTGAATGACGCCCTTCTAACGGAACTGGAATCCGTACTGTCCAGCCGTCCGCCCAAGTCCATGGACGGCCCCGACGTTCGGCCCGCCGCCGTGCTTCTCCTTGTCTTCCCCAAGAACGGCCAATACTACGTTCACGTACAGAAGCGCTCCCGCCAATTGAAGAATCACGCGGGTGAGGCCTGCTTCCCCGGCGGCAAGCCCAGGCCCCAGGACGAGAATCTGCTGGCCACGGCCCTTCGGGAAGCCCACGAAGAGGAGAACATCAACCCGGAGGACGTCACCATTCTGGGCCGGCTCAACGACACGCCCACCCGCACCGGCTACTCCATGAGGGTATTCGTGGGAACCATCCCCCAGCCCTATGAGTACCGGCCCAATCCCCAAGAAGTGGACGAGGTGGTGGACGTTCCCCTTGCGGCCCTTCAGAGCCCCTCAAACTGGCGGGAAGAAGCCCGATGGCAGGACGGGCGTATGACAACCACCCACGCCTACGCATATGGCCCCCACATCATATACGGGGCCACAGCCAACGTCATGCGGGAATTCCTGGAAGTCCTAGACCAGGTTAGTCTAAACGGGAGGGCCTGAGGTGCAGCAGGGAAGTTCATTCGCAGCCCATCGCGAGGAGTTGGAGAAGCTTCCTCTCTCCTTCCAGGAGGAGTTTCAGAGAGCGGAAGAGACCCTCAGCTTTATATTCAAAGAGGACGAGATGGCCTCCTGGGCCCGAGAGACCATGGCCATTTCTACCCGCACCCCTCGGTCCTGGGAGGCGGGCATTGAGTATCTTAAGGCCAGCGGAGAGGTGGCCAAGTACCTCTCCTTCGCTTCATTCACCCAGTGGACCCGCTGCGGGGCCTACCTCTCCCAAGACTCCCCCACCCTGGCCGTAGCCTATTTCCGAGCCTCCCCCGCCATAGTTGTCGACCTGCGGCCCCAGCACATCGCCCGGTGGGCCGGCCTCGGCCGCAGCCTGTACAAGGGCACGTGGAAATCCAGCACCTTGGCGGCCAAGTTCTTCGAGACCAGCCCCGCCCTGGTCAAGAATCTGTCTTTCTGGGACGTGGAAGTCTGCGCGAATCTCATCGAGGCTCTCTCCGCCAAGTCCTACGACGTGGCCACCGAGTGCCTGGTGCTGGGCAGCGACGTACTTCCCCGTATGTCCCGGGAGCGGGAACCCTTCCTCACCCTTTGCCGCACCCTGACCGACACCGGCTGGCGGGAAGTGAAGGCCTGCTTCCAGGTGGTGGGCCACGCCCTTCCTCAGGTGGAAGAAAACCAGCGAAGCCGCTTCCTCCGGCTGGCGGACCACCTGGCCCGGGAAGGCTCCCGGGAGATCTCTGTGTTTATCGTGAGCGGCTCCGCCGCCCTGGGCAAGATTCGTCCCCAGGCCCAGCAGCACGTGCTGGACTTGTGCGACAACCTCATGACCGTTTCGCCGCCCGCCGTCCACGCCCTGCTCAACAGCCTGGAATCGGTCCTCGCCCGTATTACCCTGCCTCAGCTGGATGCCTGGTTCGACCAGGGCCTTCGCCTCATCCACGAGAACCCGGATGGCGGTCTGGCCTATTTCAAAGTGGAGTCCTCAACCTCCGAAGCCGTCATTGACGGCCTCTCCTCCAGCCTGGAGCTGGAACGGGTGAAGGGCATCCTCATGCTCTACTGTCGCGCCCTCTCCGGCGCCGACATAGAGGTCACCGAAAGCGGACAGCTGGTGCACAAGGGCATCGGTTGGGTCTCCGAGGGTCACGCGACCACCGAAGGCACCAAGGTGTTCCTGCCCCTCATCATCGACCGCTACGCCAGCAAGGACGAAAACTTCGGCTGGTACAAGGTCGTCTCCACCCACCAGGTGGCGCACCTGGAGTTCGGCAGCTTCCTCTTCGAGTTCGAACGCCCCTCCGCCCTCTTCCAGGACACCCGCTTGGCCCGGGAAGAGGCTCTAACGTCTCAGGTGACGGAAGACGAGGAGATGAAGGCTTACGCCCGTGGCGCCGAATCGGGCTGGGTTACCGACATTTCCCGCTGCTTCTCACTCCTCAGCGACAGGAAGCTGGCCCTGGACCTCTTTACCATCCTGGAAGACGGACGCCTGGACTTTCGCGTCAAAGTCGAATATCCCGGCATGAAGCTCTTCTACAATCGCGTCCAGCAGGACGCCCTCAACGGTCGCCCCACCATCATGGAGATGCCCCTTCGCCAGGCCCTCGCGGAAATGCTGGTCCGCTTCAGCCTGGAGCAGTACCGCGGCCTGCCAACTCCCAAGCGCTACGCCAAGGCCGTAAGCGTGCTGGCCAAGATCCAGCGCCGCCTCCGCAGCGTTGACGCCACCGTTGAAGACACCGCCGAGGCCACCCTTCGCGCCTACGATATCCTCTCCCGCATTCCCAACCAGCAGGAGCAAGAAGACGAGTGGGAGAGTCAGGACTTCGACGCCGACGAGGAGTTCTCCGACGAGGAACTGGCCGAGGTGCTGAAAGAGATGGGCCCGCCCTCCGAAGCCCAGGGGTCGGACGAGCAGGACCCCTACGAGTCCCCCGAAGACGTGGACTTCCGCGGTGACTTCAAGCCGGAACTGGTGCAGACCCTCAACCGCATGCGCTCCGGCCAGCCGCCCGAGGACGCCGACGGCTCCGGCGATCTTACCCAGGAGATGCTGGAACAGATGCTGCGGGAGAGCGCGGAATTCGGCGACGATCAGGGGGATGGCGAGGAGGCCATGGCCGAGTTCGCCCAGAACCTCATGAAAGAAGCCGGCGCAACCTCGCCAATGCCCACCGCTGGCCAGGGCTACGGCCCCATGGTCCACGTGGACGAGCAGGGTGGGGAATTAGAAGCCCGCGAGCCAAAGACATTCGTCTACGACGAATGGGACTTCCGCGCCGCCGACTACAAGCCCAAGTGGTGCGTCGTCCGCGAAAAGACCGTCGACCAGGGCGACCTCCAGTTCTTCGGCGACACCATGCGCAACTACGCATCGCTGGTCAACGACGTTCGCCGCCAGTTCGAGCTTGTCACCCCCGAAAGCTTCCGTAAGGTGCGCCGTCAGCCCGATGGGGATGATTTCGACCTCGACGCCTCCATAGAGGCCATGATAGACCGTCGCTCCGGCGTTACACCGTCCGAAAAGGTCTACTGGTTCCGCAACAAGCAGGAGCGGGACGTGGCCGTGGTCTTCCTGCTCGACATGAGCGCCTCCACTGCCGAGGCTATCGACGAAGGCCGCCCCTCCATGGGCGACCAGAACGCGCCGGAAGACCCGGTGGAGTATATGATGTGGCTGCGGTCCCGTCGGGAAGGGCTCGTGCGACGTCACTACAAGCGCATAATCGACCTGGAAAAGGAAGGCGTTGCCCTTCTGCTGCAGGCCCTCGAGTCCATCGGCGACATCTACGGCATCTACGGATTCTCAGGCTACGGACGGGAGAATGTCGAGTTCTACGTCATCAAGGACGTGGAAGAAAGTCTCTCCGACGTGGTGAAGCGGCGCGTCGGCAAGATAAGCCCCCTCCATGCCACCCGCGTGGGGCCGGCCAT
>CAYNJI010000038.1:8425-8740 GCA_964397605.1 uncultured Dehalococcoidia bacterium
CGTGGAGAAGGAATACGCCGTCCATGATACCCACATGGCGCTGGTGGAGGCCAAGCGGCTGAACATAACGCCTTTCTGCCTCACGGTGGACAAGTCGGGCCACGACTATCTGAAGGCAATGTGCGGCGACATGAGCTACGAGGTTCTGGAAGACATCTGGACCCTCCCCCAGCGGCTGCCCCAGCTATACCGCAAGCTAACCACCTAGCCCCCCACCAAACTTTCCCCTCCCTTGTCCCCGCCGATACGGCGACCCAACCCCCAACCCCTCCCCCTCCCCCCCAACTGGACACCTTGTAACGGTGTGAGTGTGTG
>CAYNJI010000039.1:0-8687 GCA_964397605.1 uncultured Dehalococcoidia bacterium
CTCCGCCAACGAGGGCAGCAACACCTACCGCGGCCTGGTCCGCATAATGCCCAAGGCGGACAACGCCCGCAACTTCACCCAGTGCGACTCCCTGCTCATCGGCGACCAGTGCGGCGCTCACACCACCCCCTACGTGGAAGTTCGCAACAACACCGCCCACCTCGAGCATGAAGCCTTCACCTCCCGGGTGGACGAAGACATGCTCTTCTACTGCAACCAGCGGGGTCTCTCCAACGAAGACGCCCAATCCCTTATCATCAACGGATTTTGCAAAGAGGTCTTCCAGAAGCTCCCCTTCGAGTTCGCCGTCGAGGCTACCCGATTGCTGGAGTTGAACCTGGAAGGAACCGTAGGTTAGTACCCGATGCTAGAAATTCGAAACCTCCACGCTTCCGTCAACGATACGCCCATCTTGCGTGGGGTCAACCTCGTCGTGCAAGCGGGCGAGGTTCACGCCGTCATCGGGCCCAACGGCTCGGGCAAGAGCACCCTGGCCTTCGTGCTGGCGGGCAAGCCCGGCTACGTGGTCACCCAGGGCACCGCCGTCTACATGGGGCAGGACCTGCTGAAGATGCTGCCGGAAAATAGGGCGCGGGCCGGCGTCTTCCTCTCCTTCCAACACCCGATCGAGGTTCCGGGCGTTCGCCTTGACCAGTTCCTCCGCGCCGGATACAACGCCGTCAACAAGAGCAGGGGCCTGGAGGAGCTGGACCCCTTGAAGTTCGACCGCCTCCTTCGCCGCCGCATAAAGTCCGTCAACGTGGACCCGCTCATGACCCGGCGCTTCGTAAACGAGGGCTTCTCCGGCGGCGAGAAAAAGCGCAACGAAATCCTCCAGATGGCCGTCCTGGAACCCAAGCTCGCCATCCTGGACGAGCCGGACTCCGGCTTGGACGTGGACGCCCTACGCTCCGTGGCCCAGAGCATAAACGGTCTTCGCACTCCCGAAAACTCCCTGCTTCTGGTCACCCACTACCAGCGAATTCTCAACTACGTGGTCCCCGACAGGGTCCACGTACTGGTCAACGGCCGCATCGTCAAGTCGGGCGGCAAGGAGCTAGCCCTGGAAATAGAAGCCAACGGGTACGACGGATACGAGAAAGACGCGGAGAGTTCGTTGCAAAGCGCCCTTTCCCAGCCCGCCAGCCCATGACCACTATCGCCGCCCCTGAGGCAACCCCCTATCTCCGGGCGCTGGAGTCCCTCGAACAAGACGGTTACGGACTACATCCTCAGTGGCTCCAATCCCTCAGAAGGGACGCCATGGACGCCTTCATGGCCCTTGGCTTCCCCACTGCGCGGCGAGGCAACGAAGAGTGGAAATATACGGACGTGCGTCCCATCGCTCGGGCCGGCTTCAGAATTCCCACCCTTCATCCAGACCTCGACTCAAACGTCGCTGCCCACGTTGACTCCCTCGGAGACCCTTCGTGGAACCGCCTCGTCTTTGTAGATGGACGCTTCATGCCCCAGCTTTCCGATTACTCCGAGCTGCCCGAGGGCGTAACCGTCACGAACCTGGCCCAGAGACTGGAGTCCCACGGCCCCCTCATTCAGGAGCATCTGGCCCGCCACGCCCCCTATCGCAGCCACGCCTTCACCGCTCTCAACACCGCCTTCCTCCACCAAGGGGCCTTCCTCCGGCTGCCGCCGGACACCTCCCTGAAGAACCCCCTTCATCTGATATATCTCACCTCCGGCGGGGAAAGCCACACCCTCTCCCAGCCCCGCACCCTTGTCGTAGTCGGACGCGGCAGCAAGGCGACCATCGTCGAAACCTACGCCGGCGCCGACGGCATTCCCTACCTGTGCAATGCAGTTTCGGAACTCGTGCTGGAAGCCAACAGTTCCCTCGACTACTACCGCCTCCAACGGCACGGTGACAAGGGCTTCCACGTTGGCACCACCCAAGCCGTTCTCGGGGCCGGCGCCCACTTTTCGTCGACAACCCTCGACGTGGGCGGCGACCTGGTAAGAAACAACCTGACCACCCTTATGGACGCGCCCGAAAGCAGCTGCACCCTCAACGGGCTGTACCTCGCCGGCGGCGCCCAGAAGGTGGACAACCAGGTGGTCATTGACCACGCCAAGGCCCACACCACCAGCCGCGAACTCTACAAGGGCATCCTCGGCGGGCGCGCCCGGGCCGCCTTCCACGGCAGCATAACCGTCCGAAAGGACGCCCAGAAGGTGGACGCCAGGCAGGAAGACAAGAACCTCCTCCTTTCCGACAAAGCCCAGGTCAACGTGAAGCCCGCCTTCTGGGTCTACGCCTACGACGTTAAGTGTGGCCACGGAGCCGCCAGCGGGCAGATAGACGAGAACAGCCTCTTCTATCTGCAGAGCCGCGGCCTTGGCCAAGAGGAGGCCCGCCGGTTGCTCGTGTACGCCTTCGCCCATCAACTCATAGAGACCGTCGGCTGCCCAAGCGTGAAGTCTCTCATCAACAACCTCGTGGAAGCCAAGCTGCCGGAACTTTAGGGAGCGAAGATGCTGGACGCTGCGAAAATCAGACAGGATTTCCCCATTCTATCCAAGCTTGTCTACGGCAAGCCCCTGGTCTACCTGGATAACGCCGCCACCTCCCAGAAGCCCTCGTCCGTCATTCAAACCCTCGTGGACTACTACGAAGGCTATAACTCCAACGTGCATCGTGGCGTCCACGCCCTCAGCATGGAGTCCACCCAGCGCTACGAGGAGGCCCGCGAGAAGGTCGCTCGATTCATCGGCGCCCCTTCTATCGAGAACCTGATCTTCGTCCGCAACACCACCGAGGGCATAAACCTGGTGGCCGGCACGTGGGCCACAGCCAACCTGAACGCCGGCGACGAAATTCTCGTCACCGAAATGGAACACCACAGCAACCTGGTTCCGTGGCAGCAGCTCGCCAGGGCAAAAGGCGCCACACTTCGATTCATACCCGTCACCGACGAAGGCACCCTTGACCTTTCCGACCTGGACTCGCTCATCAACCATCAGACCAAGCTGGTGGCCATGACCCATATGTCCAACGTCCTGGGAACCATCAACCCTGTCAAGGAAATCGCCGTGAAGGCCCACGCCGTCGGCGCCCACGTTCTCATCGACGCCGCCCAGAGCGTCCCTCACTTGCCCGTAGACGTGACCGACCTGGATTGCGACTTTCTGGCCTTCTCCAGCCACAAGATGCTAGGGCCAACGGGAATCGGCGGCCTTTATGTCAAGTCGTCCGTCCTGGAACAGATGGAACCATTCCTCACCGGCGGCGAGATGGTCCAGGAAGTGACCTTCCAGAGCGCCACTTGGAACGACCTGCCCATGCGCTTCGAGGCCGGCACGCCCAACATCGCCGACGCCATAGCCCTGGGCGCCGCCATAGACTACCTGAACGAACTGGGCATGGCTTGGGCCCGGCCGTTGACTATCTGGAAGCCCTCGGCATGGACGAGGTGCACCGGCACGAGACCGAAATCACCCAGTACGCCCTGGAAGCCTTAAAAGAACTGGCCGAGGAGTTCACCTTCTACGGGCCCACGGACCCGGCCCAGCGCGGTGGCATCATCTCTTTCTCCTCGACCCATATTCACCCACACGACCTGGGGACTATCCTAGACCGGGCTGGCATCGCCATTCGCGCCGGCCATCACTGCGCCATGCCCCTGGTTCGGGACCGGCTGGGGGTTGCCGCCACCGCCCGCGCCAGCTTCTACATCTATAACACCACGGATGAAGTCGACCTGCTCGTAGCTACGCTCAAAGACGCGCTCCGCTACTTCAGCAAGAGCCTGACTCTCAGCTAAACCTACCTAACCTCTCTCAGCCATGCAGGAGATTCCCTTCAACCAGCTTGACGACCTCTACCAGGAGGTCATCCTTGACCACTACCGCAACCCCAGAAACCAAGGCGCAATCCCCGACCCTCACGTCTCTTCCCGCGGCTTCAACCCCTTCTGCGGCGACGAAGTGGTGCTTGGCTTGAACCTGAACGCCGATCACAAAGTCGAGTCCGTCGCCTTCCAGGGACAGGGATGCTCCATCAGCCAGGCCTCCGCGTCCATCATGACCATGCTGGTGAAGGACAAGACCTTGGCCCAGGCCGAAGAACTATCTCAACTGCTTCGGGGCCTGCTTCGGGGCAACGAACTTTCCGACGACGAACTGGACCTTATCGGCGACATGGAGGCCCTGCAAGGCGTCCGCCAGTTTCCCATCCGCGTCAAGTGCGCCCTTCTCCCCTGGGCCACCCTCGACGACGGCATCGCCGACTTTCGAAGCAAGACGCCGCCCTCCCCGTAACCACACCCCTGCCGTCATTCCCCCGCCCATCATCCTCGCTCCCCCACACCCGTTGTCCTCGCGTCTAGATCCTGCCCTCGTGAAGACGGGGGATGGGGGTGAAATCTTCCCCTTCCGTGTCCTCGCGCATGCGGGGACCCATCCCTCATCCCCACACCCCCACCATCCCCCGTAGGGTGTCCCCCTCGAACGCCATTCCCCTCCCTCATCCTCGGTCCCCCCTCATGTCATTCTGAGCACAGCGCAGCGGAGTCTAAGAATCTCGTCGACGTCGCTACCCCCTCATCCCCCAAGGGACGGCTCGCCGCCCAGCCACGTCTTCGCCCAGAAGATATACTCCGCCAAAGCCGTGTTGGGATGAAACCCGCTGACGGCGTCCTGCATCATCCACAGCGTGCCCTCGCCGCCCAGACTCACCACGTAGGCCTCCCCCAACAAGCGACGCTGAATCTCACGAAGAACCTCCCCACGCTCAGAACTATCGAACCCCAACTCCTGCTGCGATTCTATTAGCCGGTCCAGCTCCCCGTCGCCGTGGTCCAGGATGTTCCACTGACCGCCGCTGTGCAGGCCGGAGAAGAGATACCCATTAGGGCCGGAAGCGGGAGGCGTCGGCCCCAGGAACATCTGATAGTCCCGCTTGCGCCATACCCGCTCCTTATAGTCCACCGGGTTCAACACCGTCACCGTCGACACGAATCCCGCCTCCCTCAAGGCCGACTCCACCACCCTTCCCAACGCAACCTGCTCGTTTCCGAAATCCGCCACCACCAACTCCACAGCCTTCCCCTGAACATTGACGCTTGGCTCTCCTACGAAGAAGGTCTGCATCGCTTGGCGGTCCAGAAGCCAGGACTCCTCCACCACCGGCACACCGGCGCCAACCATTTCCTCATCGGTCAACGTCCCTTCCAGGTACGCCCACGGTTCGAGAGACTGGAAGACGGCCCTTCGCACGTCCCTATCGTCAAATGGCGGTCTTCCGGCATTCATGGCCAGCGCCATGCCCAGACCACCCTCCTTGGATACGACGGTCCGGCTGGAAAAGCCCCGCGACTGAAGAAGCTCCCACTCCTCAGCCTCAACGTCGTAGACATCCAACTGCCCCGTGATAAATGCCGCCACCCGGGTTTCCGGGTCCTTTATAACCTTGAAGGTCAACAGGTCGGCAAAGGGCAGCCCTTCCTCGAAATAGTCGGGGTTGGCCTCAAATTCGCTCCCATCACCCTCCAGCGTCCGCAGCCACACCCAAGGGCCCGTGCCCACAACGGGCCCCGGCTCCAGGGTGCCCGAGGCTATCACCACCTCCGGGGCAACCACCTTGCTGCGCCCGTCAGCCAGCGCCAGAAGGAAATCCGTGTCCCAGAACTTGAGCGTTACCCTCACCGTTAGCTCGTCCGTCGCCTCCACTGTGTCCATAGCCAGCAGCAGTGGGCTATTTGGCCAACCCGCCGTTCTCTGACGCTCGTAGCTGAACACCACGTCCTGGGCCGATAGCTTCCGCCCGTTGACCGGCGGCAAGTCCTGCCATCGCACGTTGTCCCTCAGCCGAAACTCATAAGTCAGGGGGCTAACCAACTCCCAGCTTTCGCACAAGTCGCACTCCAGCAGCAGGCTGGGCTGCTCCACTTCTGCGCCCGTCCTAAGGCGCAGCATACGGCTGTAGGCGACACCCGGCCCCCGCGCGGCCAGAGCGGCGGAAACGTCCTGGTGAACATCAAAATGTTCCACGTCCGCCCTTGCCAGGGCTACGATGTGCCCGCCGTATTTCCCCGGTGGCAGCGTCGCCAACGGCGGAGATGCGTTTGGCGCAGCGGTGGGTGCGGCGGTGACCACAGAGGTGGGCGTAGCAGTTGCCGTGGGTTCGCTGGGTGTAGTGGTTGGGCTGGGTTCTTGGGACGGTCCGCATCCGATTGCCAACATCAGAAGAACGGGCACGAGGCCCGCCAACCATAGAACCGCCCGTCTCATCTCAATCATCTTCTGTTATAACCATCGAACACGTCATGGATTCCAAATCGCCCTCCCGCAGTAAATCCAAAGATACTATAATTGAGAACACTCAACACATCGCAGGAAGGCCAAATGCCGCCACTAGTAGACACTCATACCCACCTGGACCACTTTCCACCCTCGGAAATCCCCGACGTTCTGGAACGGGCCGCCGCGGCCAACGTACGCCTCATGGTCTGCGCCGGGACCACCCTCGCCTCCTCTCACCGCTGCGTAGCCCTCGCCAATGAACACCGCCCTCTCTATGCCGGCGTCGGACTCCACCCTTCCGACCTCAAGGGCCCGCTGGACGATGACGTCTACCACGAGTTGAAGACGCTGGCCCAGCAGAACCCCAAAGTTGTGTGCGTCAGCGAGATTGGCTTGGACTTCCTCCCCACCTCTCCCAGCAAGGAGACTCAGTTCCAGGCCTTCCGCGCCCAGATTCGCTTGGCTCTCGAGCTCGGCAAACCCATCGTCTTTCACTCCCGTGAGTCTCACCCGGAAGTGCTGCAAACCCTCCGGGAGGAGGGCGCAGACGCCGTCGGCGGCGTGATGCACTACTTTCAAGGAGATGAGTCCACGGCGCGGGAGGCCATCGAACTGGGTTTCCGCATCTCTTTGGCGAAGCCCCTGCTCCGTCTCCCGGAACTGCAGGAAGTCGCCAAGTCGCTGCCCCTGGAGTCCATTGTGTTGGAGACGGACTCCGCCCCCCAGCCCTTCAAGAAGTACCGGCGCAACTGGACGGAGCCCCACCATCTCACGGAGATCGCCCAGAAGCTGGCGGACCTCAAAGGACTTCCCGTCGACGAGGTCGTGCAGACCACCACCGGCAACCTACTGGCCCTCCTTGGCCTTGAGACCGACGCTCTGGAGCCGGAGGACGCCGCCTAACCTTCCCAGGGTCCGCCGTCCCGCCAATCATTCTCATCCCCGCGACCGGAGCGGCGAGACGACAGCCGTCCGTACAGGAACCGCACGCCAAACACCGCCGCCGCCAGCAGCGCCACCGACGCTATAAGCACACTCTCCATCTGCAAAAATAGCAGGTCTCCCCCACTCTCCTGACTGTTCCCTCGCGGGCGACTTTCTCCGGCCGCTGCGTCACCCGTCCCTCCGTCAACCCCCGCGTTTCGACCCGTGGAGGATCCACCTTCTGCGACATAATCGGAAGAAAATCTCCACTCCCGCTCCAAGCCGTTCTGGTCAAACCCGTAGGTCTCCATCAGGGCATCATCGATGGAAGAGCCATGGCCAAAGCGGTACAGTAGGTCCCTGAACTTCTCCGCCCCGTACCGCTCCAGCATGTGAGTCACCACACTCTCCGACTTCCGATAGAAGTATCGGATGTCCGACACCCTCCCCGGGACGGCATGCATTCCCCGCAAAGAAATGGGCCCTTCACTGCGGTTCTCCAGGTCAGCAGCAGTCTGCGGATTCGACCTCGGCTCGGCGTAGCTGGCGAATCCCTCGTTCAACCATGCCGGAATTGGGGGCGCGGGATCGTGCACCACCGCGTGAAGCATCAGGTGAGCCGACTCGTGGACAATAAGCGATTCCCGCAGCCCAATGCCCGTAAACAGGTTCCAATCGGCGAAGGCGAAGCCATGAAAGATCTGCCCCGTATCAATGGTCCTGCTCAACCGGGGAAAGGCGTCCCGCACCTCCCCATCGTCGTTGTATATCACGCCCAGCATTTGTTTTTCCGGACGGCCCCCCAGCACATCCTCCAACCACACCAACGATTCCTCTAAAGACCCCTTCAGATTCTCGACCCGGCTGGCGGGCAGATCATGGTACAGCAGCGTAAGGGGTCCGGCAGTGACGGACTCCCAGCGAAATCGGGTGTCCGTGTAGAGCAGGCTCTGGAGCGGGGTCTTGGACACGTTCCCCGCCGCATCCCGCACCGTGTAGAAATACTCCAGGGCGCCTTGAGGAGGAATGTATATCGGCCCGTCGGTGTCCAGCAGGTGCGTTGCCTGTATCCTCGTATCCGGCTCGACGTCGAGGTAGACGTAGTTCCACGGCCCGTCGTTGGCGTTGCGAAAGTTCAGCTTCACCTCCACCACCGGCGTTTCCGCCTCCACCTCCACGTTGAAAGTCACCCCTTCCGCGAAGCGTACCCGGACATTCTGGGACAGCACCTCAGGCCCGCCCCCGGAACCCTCCACGGCGAAAACGGCGCTCCCAAGCAGCAGCGCCAACGTAAGCCCCACGACCCACAATCGGCGTGGGGTCTTCAACGGTTCGTCCCTTCCGTCTTCATTTCCATCAATCCTCCCTGTTCCATTCTAGTATACGAAACATTTCCGCCAAAGGCTTTACCACCCCCCCACCTTTCTCTCATTACTATGAAGATAGACTGCTTATATGTGCAAAGGCCATCCGTTGTTAACAACCCGTAGGGGCAGGTTTGAAAC
>CAYNJI010000040.1:0-8380 GCA_964397605.1 uncultured Dehalococcoidia bacterium
CGCCGGCTTGGGATAATGGGCCGTCGTTGATACCGGCAGGAGACCAGCGAAAGGGGATCAAATGAGGTTCACCCGGCTCATCACCAAGACCATGCGGAGGGACCCCGCAGAGGCGGAAACGCCCAGCCATCGGTATATGCTGAAGGCTGGCATGGTCTTACAGGTGGCCGCCGGCGTCTATTCCTACCTTCCCCTGGCCTGGCGCTCCCTCCGCAAAATCGAAGCCATAATTCGCGAGGAGATGGACGCTGCCGGAGGCCAGGAGGTGCGGATGCCGGTGCTCCAGCCCATGGAGCTCTGGGAGGAATCGGGCCGGAGAAAGGCCTTCGGCGATAACCTCTTTACCCTGTATGACCGTCGCCGCCGCCCAATGGTCATGGCCCCCACCCACGAAGAGGTAGTGAGCCTGATAGCCAAGGCCCACGTCCAGAGCTACCGCGACCTGCCCATCATTCCCTACCAGATCCAGACCAAGTTTCGGGACGAACCGCGCTCCCGCGGCGGCCTCATTCGCGTCCGAGAGTTCGACATGAAGGACGCCTACAGCTTCGACGCCGACGACGAGGGCCTCGACGCCAGCTATCAGGCGATGGCCCAGGCCTATCGCAACATCTACCGTCGATGCGGGCTGCCGGCGGTCATGGTTGAGGCCGACAGCGGCGCAATCGGCGGGCGGGATTCCCACGAGTTCATCCTGCCCATGTCCACAGGCGAGGATACAATCCTGCAGTGCGCCGGCTGCGACTACGCCGCCAATCTGGAGAAGGCCCAGGGTGTAAAGCCGGGCCAGCCTGTGAACCCTCCCCTGCCGCTGAAGGAAGTGGCCACCCCCGGCGTCAAGACCATCGCAGAGCTTTCAGAATTCTTGGGAATTCCCGAAAGTCAGACCCTGAAAGCCGTCTTCTATACCGCCGACGGAGAGACGGTCTTCGTCACCATCCGGGGCGACCTGGAGGTCAACGAAGTCAAGCTGACCGCCTACCTGAAAGCCAAGGACCTCCGGCTGGCAACAGAGGAAGAAACGCAGGCGGCGGGCCTTGTGGCCGGCTCCGCGTCCGCGGTGGGGCTTTCCGGCATCCGGCGGGTGATGGACGACTCCGTGCTGCTCGGTTCCAACTACGTCGCTGGGGCCAACAAGCCGGACACCCATCTACTCAACGCCAACTGCCCGCGGGACTTCCAGGCGGAAGAGGTGACGGACATCGCGTTGGCGGAGGAGGGACAGCCCTGCGTCCAGTGCGGCGGTCCCCTTCAAGCCCTGCGCGGCATAGAAGTCGGCCACATCTTCAAACTCGGGACCTTCTACAGCGAAACCCTGGGCGTCTACTACCTGGACCGGGACGGACAACGCAGACCCGTCATCATGGGCTGCTACGGTATCGGAGTCGGACGGCTACTGGCCGCCGCCATTGAGCAAAATCACGACGAACGAGGCATCATCTTTCCCGCTCCGATTGCGCCCTACCAGGTACATATCGTCGGCCTTAATCTTGGCAAAGAGGACGTTTCAAAGGAAGCGGATGCCCTCTACAGTCGCCTCTGGGACTCTGGCACAGAGTGTCTCTACGATGACCGGCCCGACGAGTCGGCGGGCGTGAAGTTCAACGACGCCGACCTTCTCGGCATGCCCATTCGCCTCGTCATCAGCCAACGCTCTCTCCGAAACGGCGCCGTGGAGATTCGACGACGCGCCGGCGGCGAAGGCCCAGTCCTTG
This sequence comes from uncultured Dehalococcoidia bacterium, assembly GCA_964397605.1. GTDB lineage: Bacteria > Chloroflexota > Dehalococcoidia > Lucifugimonadales > JAPULR01. Next base: position 1,716 of record CAYNJI010000040.1, read on the forward strand.
CACCCCCGGAAAACGCAGAAGAGACGATACGGGGAATGCTGGCCGATGACTGAAGAAACCTCCGTCGATTAACATAACGCAACTAGGCCCACAAAAGGAGGGAAAATGGCTGGAATCTGGCCCGGCGACATCCAATGCGTGGCGCTCCTTACCTTTGATATCGACGGCGCAAGCGGGACCATCAACCGCAACCCGGAGGCCGTCAACATGCCCACCGCCCTATCAATGGGCGAGTACGGCCCCAAGGTCGCCATGCCCAGAATCCTCGACATGCTGGACGACTACGAAATCAAGAGCACTTTCTTTGTCCCAGGATTCATTGCGGAGAACAACACAGACCTGATGGCCGACATCGTACGGAAGGGACACGAGGTAGGGCACCACGGCTACATGCACGAGCCGCCCGCCACCCTCTCCCCGGAGCAGGAATGGCAGGTGTTGGAGAAGGGCATCGGCATACTGGAGCAGACCACCGGATCCCGGCCCCTGGGCTACCGCTCCCCCGCGTGGGAGTTAAGCCAACACTCCCTCCAGTATCTGGCCTCCCTTGATTTTCGTTACGACACCAGCCTGATGGGAGACGACGCGCCCTACCTAGTAGACACGCCCAAGGGTTCACTTGTAGAACTGCCTATCCACTGGCTTCTGGACGACGCGCCCCATTTCTCCTACTCCCCCGCTATGGGCAGAACGGGACCGATGAAGAGTCCTGACGAGGTGCTTCTAAGCTGGAAGGCGGAATTCGACGGCCTCTATCGTTATGGTCGCTCCTTTCACCTCACCATGCACCCCCACGTCATCGGCCGGCCAGGGCGGCTCCTGATGCTGGAGAGGCTCATCAACTACATCCGCAGCTTCCCCAACGTCGCCTTCATGCGCGCCATCGACGTTGCAGATATGTGGACATAACACTAGCCACCGACCCATGTCATCCCCAATATCCCCCGCCCTAGCCATTGACTCCTATCCAAGGGCAATTTACAATGCACCACCACAGCGGGCTGCTTTGTAGCCAAAGCGCCCATACCCGAAAGGATGAATGAGCAACCAGTACGGAGATAACGGCAACGCTGGTCGACGCGGCCCCGTAGATGTGGGCGACCTTAACCTTCCCATGTGGAGCAGCCGCTCCGTTCGATGGGTGGCCGCCGGAACCTTCGTCCTTTTCCTCATAATCGGGCTTTCCTGGGGCAAGAGCGTCTACACCGACTGGCTCTGGTTCGACAGCCTTGGCTACGTAAGCGTCTTCCGCACGATATTAACCACGCGGATTTGGCTGTTCTTTGCCAGCGCCGCCATCTTCACTGTCCTTCTAGTTCCCAACATATACCTGGTATTCCGCCTCACTCGAAGCGACACGCCTACCACCCTCACCCGGGCGGCTTACGATGCTATACGACGCGTGCTGGCTCTGGCCGCTTCCATTGCAGCCATCGTTGCGGCCGCCGCCGTCGGTGCGGCAGCTGCGGGTCGATGGGAAACGGTGCTCAAGTACCTGAATTCCAGCCCATTCACCCAGGTGGACGAAGCCACCGGCGCCGTATCTCCCCTGGCGGAGCCCATCTTCAACAAGGGCGTGGACTTCTACGTATTTACCCTCCCCTTCCTCGGCTTCATCCGCGGATGGTTCCTCGGCGCCGCCGTAGTCATCCTGATCATCGTGCTGGGCCTCTACCTGGTCCTCTTCGGACTCAGGGAGCGCAACGTCAACATTCCCAACAACGTAAAGATCCACGTGGCGGCCATCGGAGCCGCCCTGTTCATTATCATCGCCGCCGGCCACTGGATTGGCCGGTGGGAGCTTCTCTACTCCGACGCCGGCGCCGTCTTTGGCGTGGGCTTCACCGACGATAACGCCCGCATAACTGTCCGCACCATCCTGACCATCATAGCCCTCGTCAGCGGCGGCCTCATGATTGCCGGCGCCTTCCGACCCGGCTACCGAATGATGTTAAGCGCCATCGGCCTCTGGCTGGGTATGGCCATTCTTGTGGGCGGCATCTTCCCCAACGTGGTGCAGCGCTTCCAGGTAGAACCCAACGAGTTCGACAAGGAAGAGAAGTATCTGGTCAACAACATCGCCTTCACACGCCAGGCTTTCGGAATAGCCCATCAGACGGAGCGGGACCACCTGGGCCTCGACACAATCACGCCTGAAGCCATCGAAGAAAACCGGGGCACCATCGAAAACATCCGGCTGTGGGACGAACGACCCCTTGGGGAAATTTACAACCAGGTGGAGTTCGTCCAGTTCTTCTACGATTTCGTAAGCGTGGGCGTCGATCGGTACACACTAAACGGCGAGGTTCAGCAAGTGATGCTGTCCAGCCGGGAGATCTCCTCGGAGAAGCTCCCGGAGGAAGCCCAGAACTGGGTGAACCGTCACCTGGTCTATACCCACGGTCACGGCGTAGCCGTCAGCGGCGTCAACGAGGTCAACGCCAACGGTCAGCCCCAGATGCTGCTCAAGGACGTTCCCGCCTCTCCCGCCGAGGGTTACGAGGAGTTGGCCCTCACTGAAGCGGGCGTTTACTACGGTCTGAAGAGCCTCCCCTTCGTCATTGTTCGTTCAACCCAACCGGAGTTGGACTACCAGGGCGAAGGCGCGGAGCCGGTATTCCGCGAGTACGCCGGAACCGGAGGCGTCGGCCTGAGCAATATCGTTCGCAGGGCCGCCTACGCCTGGCAGTTCCGCGACATCAACATCTTCATCTCCGGTCAGGTCGATAACTCCAAGAGCCGAATCCAGTACCGCCGGACCATACCGGAGCGCTTCGCCACAATCACCCCCTTCCTCACGCCGGACAGCGATCCCTACCAGGTGGTGGCGGACGGGCGCATCTTCTTCATCCAGGACGGATATACCACAACGCCCCAGTACCCCTACTCCACCCCCTGGGAGGGCACGGGCTTCAACTATATACGCAACAGTGTCAAGGCGGTGGCGGACACCTACAACGGCACTATCGACTACTACGTCTCCGACCCGGACGACCCGCTAATCCAAAGCTACATGAAGATCTTCCCCGACCTGTTCAAGAGCATGGAGGAGTTGCCCGACTATCTGAAGGACCACGTCCGTTACCCGCGGGACATGTTCACCGTCCAAACTCGCATGCTGCTCCAATACCACATGACCAACCCGAAGACCTTCTTCCAGAAGGGCGACCAGTGGTCCATACCCGTACAGAACTCCTTCGGGCGTGAGGCATCCCTGGACCCCTACTACATCCTGGCCAGGCTGCCCGGCGAAGAGAAAGAAGAGTTCCTGCTCATTCAGCCCTTCACCCCCGACAGGCGCGACCCGCTTAAGGCGTGGATCGCCGTGCGCAACGACGCTCCCAACTATGGCGAGATGGTCCTGTACAGCTTCCCAGAAGGCAAGAGCATCTACGGCCCCAACCAGATTGAGGCCCGCATAGACAACGACGCCGCAATTTCCCAGCAGTTCACACTATGGGGCCAGGTGGGTTCTGAAGTGCAGCGCGGCAACATGCTGGTCATTCCCGTAGGCGATTCCATCCTTTACGCAGAACCGATTTTCCTGAAGCCGGAGGCGTTGGAATTCCCCGAACTGCGGCGCATCATCTTGGCCGACGGCAACCAGGTGGTTATGCAGCCGACCTTGGATCTAGCACTGCGGGCGCTCAAGGACGAGATTCCCGACGTTGCGCCCGCGGTGGCGGAGGACGCCGGCATTGCTTTCCCACAACCTGTGTCGCCAAGGCCGACGCGTCGGCCTACCTCGTCGCCCTTCACTACGCCCACGGATGACGTGACGCTTACGCCGGATGAAATCGATGAACTGCGGCGGGCACTGGAAGGCCTGGGCCATCAGCTAGATGAGATAGAGGCTATTCTGCAACAGGCCTCAGGCCAGTAACACCCCACCTCATCTTCCTCCCCCTCCGCTGTTCCCGCGAAGAGCCTGCCCCCGTCTGCACGGGGGCAGGAACCCATCCCTTCCCTCGTATCAGCGACACTCGTAAGCGTCTTTAAACTCCAGTGAATCGCATGCCTTTAGACGCACTTGCTGTTCGATCCCACCTTGTCGACAGCCCGTAGGCGAAGTTTCGGAACCGCCCTTCCATGCCCTCAGGCGGATGCGAATCATCCCCGAATTCTTCCCCACTCTTCATTCCGCCTATAATGGCCTTTGTGGGCAGACCGCCCTGTTTCCGTCCGTCACGTCAATTGGGGAGCTCGCCTAACGCTGGATTCCTCAATGCGTCACAAACGACCATAGAGACGGACCGCTTCCAAATTCCTGTCATTGACCGAACGTTGAAATAACAGACGCGGGCAGAGCCGCGCCGTGGGCGTTTCGCCTAACCCAGCTCCTTGGAAACCCGGTTACGCTGCCAAATCTCCAGACCCACCCCTGATACGACACCCACAATCCCTATATACGCGCTAAAGAGCACAAAGAAGATTCCCATTCCTATCAACGCCCCGTTAGCAATGGCGGAAAACCTATGACGCTTAACCAAGGAATCATCATACACGTTAGAAACCCGATTCCGTTGCCAAAACTCCATTCCCACCCCAGCGATTATTCCCACCAATCCTATCAGTCCGCTAAATCCGAAAAAGATCCCAAAGAAGATTCCCATCCCTATCAGTACCCCGTTGGCAACGGCAGAGAGCCTATGCCGCTTGATAAGAGAAGCCAAATTTTGTCCCGAATCATCGTACATTTTCTGTACAACCTCCTCTTTCCGTTTCTTTACCTATTCCGTGTTCTCAGCCAAGAACAGGCTGATGGAGACTCCTAATTCCGTGAGTGCGGTGACTATTACGGCAGCTACCAGAACGCCCAAGGCCAACATCGGCATAGACTTCTTGGGGTGAACGTCCATCGCCCACGCCAGCAGGCAGCCCGTCCAGGCGCCTGTGAAGGGCAGCGGCGTCGCCACGAAGGGGACCAGCGCCCATCGTCCGTATCTTTCCACCCAGGTCCCTGCTCCGCCCTTGAGCCTCTCGATGCGCCACTGTACGACGCTGCCAAGGGGTTTGGGCGCTTTCAGAAGCAAATGCCCCATCCGTTGAAGCAGTCCCGGTAGTATCAGGACTGGAATCAGGTTGCCGATTAGGGCTAGGACGAAGGCCTGATACCAGGGGAAGCCGAAGTGAATCATGGCCCAGGGAATGGCGAACCGGAGCTCCCCCACAGGTACGGCGGCCATGCCAACTACAGCCAGGGCATCAATCATGGGATACTAGCCGCCCCTGCCTTCTATTCAGGGCGTAGTTGCGGTCCCAGGCAGGCGCGGCTCTCTTGCATTCCCTTCTACTCATAGCTGCGGTTTGATAGTTTACCACCAATAGGCCCTCAACACCCGCCGTCTTGACGGCTATTCGAGGGTTGGATACCCTATGCCCATCACCATTGGGAGCCTGGCTGAGGATCTCGAAGTGGGCGTCCCGTTCTTCGCTTGACCTGACAATATGAGTAGCAGTCCAAATAACGTAGCCGTGCTCAGACGGGCCCTCCTATCAATACTGATATTGCTGCTCGGCACCGCGGTGGCCATATCGGGTTCTCGCGTCGGTGAGCCGCCGGTGGTAGTGGCGGGTGTGGTTGTCATCGCCTTGGGCGCCCGCATACTGCGACCACTCTCCTCCCGCGTTCTTCACTGGCTCGACAGCAAAGGGGCCTAGGGCTGGAGGCTAGTCCTGATTGGCGCTTCCCTGATGTCGGCGTAGGTCATAGCACAGCCGGAGAAACTTAAATACTTCTCCCGCGCCGAATTTGGAGCGCCCCCGCCTACGATTCACAAAGGTGATTGGGACTTCCGCCACCTGCGCCTCGGGACACTTCACCAACACCTCAAGCAGCAGCTTGAATCCGTTAGGTTCCAGCTTGGGCGCCACGTAGTCCAGTACGCCCCGTCGGAAGACGGCAAACCCGGACGTCGTGTCCTGATAAGGCAGCCCTAGCATCATCCGGGATATGCCGATGGAAACCCGGCTGGCTAGTTTCCGGTAGGGCGTCATTCCAAATATGGAGCCGCCATCCACGTACCGTGAGCCTATCACGATGTCCGACTCCTTGGCCGCTTCCAGCAGCTCAGGGAGGTCCTGCGGGCGGTGCGAAAGGTCCGAGTCCATCATCACTATGAGCTTGCCGTCGGACGCCCCGAAACCGTGAAGAACGGCGCTGGCCAGACCCAGCTTGCCCGGTCGGAGGAGCGGCATCACCTGGGGGTCCCGCTCGGCAATCTGCTTAACCGCGTAGTAGGTACCGTCAGGGCTGTTGTCGTCCACCACCACTATCTGGAAATCCGCGCCCTCCAGCACTGAGCGCAAGCCCTCTATCAGGTCTTCCACGTTGTCCACCTCATTGTAGGTGGGAACGATGACGGATATCTTTGGCAGTCCCTCTAGCATGACTCTAGCCACCGGTTTTGGTGAAATTCCCGTCTACTCAACGGTAACGGACTTTGCCAAATTTCGCGGCTGGTCCACGTCGCATCCGCGCTCTACGGCCACATAGTAGGCTAGAAGCTGCAAGGGCGCCACGGTGACGAACGGAGTCAGCAGCTCGTGGACCTTTGGCACGTGAAGCAGGTGGTCCACCTGAGAGCGGAGACGCCGGTCCTCCTGGTCGCCCACCGCAACTACCAGACCGTCCCTGGCCTTCACCTCCTTGATGCTGTTGAGCA
>CAYNJI010000041.1:0-420 GCA_964397605.1 uncultured Dehalococcoidia bacterium
GTACCGGCGCCAGCCATAGGGGGAAGGCGCCGCCGTAGTGCTCGATGAGCACTCCCATGAACCGCTCGATAGCCCCCAGCATGGCCCGATGCAGCACAACTGGGCGCCGGTAGGAGCCGTCTTCCGCCACGTACTCCAGGTCGAACCGCTCCGGCAGTGAAAAGTCCAGTTGGATGGTGCCCAGCTGCCACTTCCGGCCCAGCGCATCGGGCACGAAGAAGTCGATCTTGGGCCCGTAGAAGGCCCCTTCGCCCGGCTGGGGCTCGTAGTCCAAGCCGCTCTCCGCCAACACGTCCGTCAACGCCGCCTCGGCCCTATCCCACATTTCGTCGGAGCCCATACGTTTCACAGGGCGCAGTGAGAGCTCAACCGAAGGATCGTCGAAACCAAGGGCCCGGTAGGACTCCATCAGCATACCAA
>CAYNJI010000041.1:430-8232 GCA_964397605.1 uncultured Dehalococcoidia bacterium
GGTGCAGAAGATTTGGGCGTCGTCCTGGGAGAAGGAACGCACCCGCGTCAGGCCGTGGGTAACGCCTGAACGTTCGAAGCGATGCAGTCGCCCGAAATCAGCCAGACGCAGGGGGAGATCCCGGTAGGAATGCAACTGTGAGGTGTAAATAAGGGCATGAGCGGGGCAGTTCATCGGCTTCACCCCGTATTCCCGCTCCCCCATGTCGATGATGTACATGTTTTCCAGGTAGTTATCGTAGTGGCCAGAGCGCTTCCACAAGTCTGTGGAGAAGATCTCCGGCGTGATGACTTCCTGGTAGCCGTACCGCTTGTACAGCCCGCGCACATAGTCGACCAACAGTGTGTAGATCTCGGCGCCCTTGGGCAGGAAGAAGGGGCTGGCGGGCGCGAGGGGATCGAAGAGGAAAAGCTCCAACTCCTTGCCCAGCCGACGATGGTCCCGCTTCTCCGCTTCCGCCAGCCGGTTCAGATGCTGCCTTAAAGCCTTGCGGTTTTCGAAGGCAGTACCGTAGATTCGCTGCAGCATGGGGCGGCTTTCGCTGCCCCGCCAGTAGGCCCCCGCCACCGAGAGCAGCTTGAAGGCGGGAATTCTGCCCGTAGAAGCCACGTGAGGCCCCTGGCACAGGTCGGTGAAGGCGTCGTGGGTGTAGGTAGTAAGCGTCTCGTCGTCGGGAATCTCGTCAATGAGTTCAAGCTTGTAGGGCTGGTCGTGACAGAGCTGCTTTATCTCCTCCCGCTCGTGCTCTTGAAGGACGAAGGGCAGGTCTCGGGCAATGGTCTCCTCCATGATGCCCGTAATCCTCTCCAGGTCTTCGGGCGTGAAGGGACGCGAGACCTCCAGGTCGTAATAGAACCCGTCTTGGGTGGGAGGGCCGATGCCCAGCTTGGCCTCGGGGAACAGTCGAGTCACGGCGTCGGCCATCAGATGTGCGGCGGAGTGCCGAATGCGCTCCCGCAGTTCCTGAATGCTCTGGCCTGAACCCGCCGAACTCTGTTCTATCTTTTGCATGGTCTTCCTTGCTGACGTTTTTTCAAGCTAAAAGTATAAGCCATCGGACAAGACAGCCACAACGAAGGGAGGGCGGCGGACCCGCGTTGACAGCGAATAACTCCATCCTTAGACTTACCCTACCGCGCAAGGCAGGAGGGAAACGCCCCATGACCACCAACACACCGGCCATCAAGTTGAACCATGTCAACCACGTAGTCTACCTGGTCAAGAACACCCAGCGGAGCATGGAGTTCTACCACGACTTTCTGGGCATCAAGCAGATTCCCAGCCAGGTGGACAACCCCAACATTACGTGGCTGCAGCTTCCCAGCGGCGTAATGCTTCACCTCATCGAGACCGAAGACGCTCCCTGCCCTGAAGAGAGCCACATCGCCTTTGAAGTGGAGGACTTCGACGACGCCATGGAGGCGGTGAAGGCCAAGGGGCTGGGCATCAGCCGCAGCGGAGTGCGAAACGACGGTCAGCGCTTCCTGTTCACCCACGACCCGGATGGCAACCGGGTGGAGCTGTGCACCAAGTCCGGATTCTAGACCCTTCGCTAAGCTTCGCTGCGTTTGGATTGATATGGCAGGGGAGTTTCTTGAGGGTCTCCCGTACCTTCACCGGTCGGCTCCTTTCTGGCAAGCCAGAGGCTCGGGACAATGCCCATCAGCATTAGCGTAGCCGCTATCCGGTAGAAGTTCTGGAACAGCGAAACTCCCGCGTTGTTGAGGTGGTTGCTGTATTCATTAATTCGTAGTTGCAGCTCCTGGCTGGTCTCGCCCGCCATCCGGAGGGGGACTTCCAGCCCTATCGTGAGGGTCTGGAATTGCTCCATTCCCCAGGCCGCCAGGGCCGCCAGTCCAAGGGCCATGCCTATCATGCGCGCAACCGTGACCATGGAAGCCGCCGTGGCTTGATACTCTTGTCCGCCCGTTTCCATGGCGGTGACGAACAACGGCGCTATGACTAGTCCGAAGCCCGCTCCCGCCAAGGCCAGGTGCAGCGACAATTGGGCTTCCGTTACCTCCACGCCCCAACCGCTCATCCACCACAACCCCAAGGCCGCCAACGCCATTCCCACCACCGCCACCGACCTAGGTCCGATGCGATAGGTGAGATAACCGCCCAGCAAGGCAGCTATGGGTATGGCCCCGGTTAGCCGCATCAAACGCAGCCCTCCGCCAAAGGCCGACTGGCCGTGGATTGTATCGGCCATCAGGGGCACCGTGACCAGCGCAATCACAAGGGCAGCGCCCACCAATAGCTTGGCTCCCACTGCGGAGAGGGCCTCCACAGAAGCGAAGAACCTGGGGTCCATAAGGGGCTGCTTCCTCTTCATCTGGCTCATTACGAACACTACAACCAGCAGCATTCCCGACGCGCCCAAGAGGTAAGCCAACGGAGCAGTCCCCGTGAAGAGACCACGCTGAGAAAGGGCAATCACCAACAGGACCAGCGCCCCCGCCAGCAGTAAGCCACCCATGTAGTCCACCTTCGCCCCGGGAGTGCCCCGATTGGGTATCAGGCCTATGGCCACCAGGATTATCACGGCCTGGGGGATGTCCAGCCAGAAGAGCCACCGCCAACCCAGGGCCGCGGTGATTCCACCGCCGTAGAGGGGGCCCAACACAATGCCTATCTCCGCCGCCGCGCCGACGATTCCAACCGCAATGGCCTTGCGACGGTCCGGCAGGTAGTGGGCGGCGACGGCCATGCCGATGGGAATTATCGCGCCGCCGCCTAAGGCTTGTATCACCCGGCTGCCCACCAGCAACGGCAGGTTGGGCGAAAGTGCCACCATTGCCGACCCAACGGCGAATACAAGCAGAGATACTCGGAGCACCAGGCTATGGCCGTAAACGTCGGCCATGCGAGCCACGAGGGGGATGGCGACTGTATAGCCCAGCAGATAGCCCGTCACTATCCAGGAGGCATGGTCCAACTCCGTGACGCCAATCTCCAAGTCTACCATCATCTCCGGCAGCACAGTCACGACCACCGTCTGGTCCAGGGCAGTGAAGATAACGCCCAAGGACACCAAGCCCACCATTACCCAACCGGAACGGGTCATTTTGTCGGTTTGAGAGGCCATATATCCTCTAGATGGGCGGCTTCTCGATGGTGACAGGCTCGTTGAAGCCGTACAAGGTTAGTATTCGCACGTAAGAGGCTGCGTCGCTATCGACGACCTGGCCTTGAATGCGCGCCTTCTCAGGCAGAGAATCGGCCTTGCGAATCCACACCTCCAAATCTACCTCATAGCCTTCGCCAGCGAAGGGAATAAGACCGTCAAGCTGCTGCGAAAGCACCTTGCCAGTGATTCGTATCGTGTCTCCCTCGTAACCGTCCCCGGCGTAGGCCGTATTCGTCATGACCTTCATGATATTGCCGAGAGTAATGCCGACGCTGGTCAGGTTGAACGGCACCGCACTCTCATCGACTATACGCCAATCTCCTGTCAGCGGGTCTGTCAGGTAATATATCCCTTCCGTGCGAACGACGGTAAGTTCCAGGTAGGCGCGGAAGACCTCTACCTCCCCCTTTATCTGAACCCTTAACTCATCCGGCATAGCCACTATGCCGGATAGTTCGTTGGCGATGACGCCCGTCATCAACGGGATGTTTCCGGACTCGTGGCCAAGGGTGAAAGCCAAGGTGTCCAGTCCCAGCAAAGCCTCCGCCGCCTCGTTCAGCACCTCCGAGGGCGGGGGCGTCGGAGCCGGCGGGGGCGTTGCGGTTTCGTCCGACGGGCCACACGCAGCCGCTAGGCTTAGCAGGGACGCCAACAGGAATACGACCACCTTCATTGGGGCTAACCTTCCTAGATCTCTCACTCTCTTCCCTTCCCTTCCTATGTTCTCTAAATCAGTTCCACGACCAGAAGGCCAGGGCACCGCTGGCAATCCGCCTGGGCAACGACCCGGGATCCGTGTTGACGACGTATACGGACCCTTCGTCGGGGGTGGCCCCGTTGCTCTCCTGGCTGCCTCTGCTCGTCTGCCCGGAGAACACCAGGCTTTCGCCGTCCGGCGACCAGAAGGAGTGGGAGTGGGCGTACTGATCGAAGAAGGAAATGGCCGTCAACATCCCCTGGGACGGGATGAAGCTTACCAACTCCCAAGGCTCACCGCCAATGGTGGAAACCACCTTCCAGACTAACCTGCGGGTCGCCACATCGATGGCTATGTAAGCAATCTGTTTCCCATCGGGCGACCAGTAGAAGGCGGCCAGGGGTTCTTCCACCAGTGTAATCGGCTCCCGGCCGTCGGGGTAAACCAGCCGCAACCGACGATAGCCGGGCGAACCGGGGCGGGCGCCGTCGACCACGGCAATAACATCCTCGACGGGCGACCAGAGGAGGGCCGCCGGAGCCGCCACCGGCATAAGCTCCCGGAAGGCCTCGGAGCCGTCCGTCCGTCCCGCCAGAAGGGCATACCCCTGCCCAACGCTGGTTATGTACGCCACCGTCTGCCCGTCCGAGGACAAGTCCGGGGACCTGAAGATAGGGTCCATCACCGCAAGCTCTGCGGCGGGAGCATCGAAGGGGGCAACGGCCTGGGACAACTTGTCCCGAGAGTGGATGACCATTGATCCGCCATCTTCCGCCCACTTGAAATAAAGCGGACCCTCGCTGCTCACCACAACGGTTTCGTCGCCGTCGTTGACGAAGAGCACGAGAGCAAGGGGCGTCGATGCAATGAAGGCCAACTTCGCCCCGTCGGGCGACCAGTACATATAGTGGGGGACGGAATCGGCGATGATGGGGCTTGCGCCGGCTTCGTTCTCATAGATTGTGTTCAGCGCCCCAGTATCAGCGTCTATGACGAATAGGGACACCTGCGGCGCCTCGCCTTCAAACACTGCCCTTGAAACGGCTATTTTGCCGCCGTCCGGCGACCAGGTGGGCCACGTGTGCAGCACGGAACTCTGTCCGGAGGGTTGGGCCAGGATGCTCCCCATAGAACGGGCAGTGACGGACCCGGTCAGCCTCTTCGAGTCGGACCCGTCGGGGTTGATGGTAAATATATTGCCATCGGCGCCCACGTAGACTATCCGGTTCACCGTAACCTCCGGGGCAGCTGTTTCCCCAGCGGGAGTCCTCTCCGGCCTAGGCCCGCACGCAGACGAAGCAACAACGAGAAGTAGAGCAAGTCCAATTCCTAAAGCTATGTAGATCTGATGGGCCGCAGAACGCCCGGATAAGGTGATTGGGTCCTCCAGACTCCAGCGGCGCAGGCGGCACTAGTCGCGGGTCAGCTGGAATATCTTGCCTTCCGTCTTGATGGACGGGGCGATGATCATCTCCGTTTTCTGAAACTCCGCAATATTCATGGCTCCGCACATGCCCAGGGCAACCTTCAAAGCCCCCATCAGGTTCTGTGTGCCGTCGGTGACTGAGGTCGGCCCGTAGAGGATCTCCTTCAGCGTTCCCTTGGTGCCCACATTGATGCGGGTACCGCGAGGCAGTTCCGGATGGGGATTGGCCATGCCCCAGTTGTATCCGCCGCCGGGGGCTTCCTGGGCCCGGGCAAAGGGAGTGCCCAGCATGACGCCGTCGGCGCCGGCGGCCAGCGCCTTGCATAGATCGCCGCCGGTGCGGATGCCCCCGTCCGTTATGACGGTAACTCGCCTACCCGTCCTGTTGAAGTATTCCTCCCGAGCCGCAGCGCAATCCATCGTGGCCGTCACCTGGGGTACGCCGACTCCCACCACCTCGCGGGTGGTGCAGGCGGCGCCAGGACCCACCCCCACCAACAGACCGCTGATGCCCGTTTCCATCAGTTCCAGCGCTGTGGAGTATCCAACGCAGTTACCAACCACTACGGGAACATCTATATTCTCGACAAGCTCCGAGAAGATGAGGCCCCGGTAGCTCCTGGAGATGTGCCGGGCCGTGGTCACTGTGGACTGAACTACCAGCATGTCGGCTCCGGCTTCGACCGCCACCGACGAAAGCCATTTTGTGTTCTGGGGCGTTACTGCAACGGCGCAGGTGGCCCCGGACTTCTTAACGCTCTCCACGCAGGCGCCAACCATTTCTTCTCGGATCGGCTCCGAATACACTCGTTGCAGCAGGGACGTGACCTCCCTCAGTGGGGCCGAGGCTATCTCCTCCAGTACCACGTAGGGGTCTGAATAGCGGGTGTAGACGCCCTCCAGGTTCAGAACGCCGAGGCCGCCCTTCCGGTGCATTAGAGAGGCGAAGGAGGGAGACACCACGGCATCCATGGAGGAGGCCAGGATGGGAATGTCCAACACATGCTGACCTATGGTCATTTGGGTGGACGTCATGTCGGGATTCACGGTGACCTGTCCAGGCACTATGGCCACTTCGTCAAATCCGTAAGCCCTACGGAGATCCTTAAAAAAGGGTGCGCCCATCCTTCATACCTCACGGGGGGAAGAGCCTAAAAAGGCTTTGGCAGACTGTAGCAAAGGGCTATCCCTAAGTCAACACCGCTCGATTAACCGGCATAATTGACTTGCAAAATCGCCCGTGATAGAGTTTAAATTCAAATTGCACCCAACCTTAGGAGGGATCTCCGCCATAGTCCGCGAATATAGAGTCAACCAGGCCATCAGGTCATCCAGTGTGCGCGTCATCGACAGCGATGGTGCGCAGAAGGGCATCATGTCCATTCAGGACGCCCTCAGTATGGCACGGCTGAAAAACCTGGACCTGGTAGAGGTTTCGTCCACGGCCAAGCCGCCCGTTTGCCGCATCCTGGACTATGGGAAGCTTCGATACCTCCACGCCAAGAAGGTTAAAGAGTCCAAGAAGTCCCAGAAATCCAACACTATGCGAGAGGTCCGCTTCCGCCCCAACATCGGCGAACACGATCTGCAAGCCAAGAGCCGAAAGGTCAAAAAGCTCCTGGGGGAAGGCATCAAAGTTCGGGTAGCGGTGTTCTTTCGCGGTCGAGAAATGACCCACCCGGAGCTTGGCATGGCCCTTCTCAAACGGGTGGCCGATAAGCTCAAGGAAGAGGCCAAGCTGGAGCGCCCGCCCACCATGGAAGGTAGAGCCTTGGCCATCATCCTAACACCCAACACCGCGGTCAAGCCCGGCAGGAAGCCCGCAGAGGTAAAGAATGCCTAAGCTGAAAACTCACAAGGGCGCGAGAGCCCGATTTCACGTCACCGGTACAGGGAAGCTCTTGCGACGCAAGGGCAATAGCAGCCACCTGCGACGCAAGAAGCCCAAGAGGGTGCGACGGAGCTTCGACAAGAAGCTGCCCGTGGCCAAGAGCATGGTCAAGAACCTGAAGCGGCTGATACCCAACAGCCTCTGAACCCAAGTCGCCAGGAAACGTTTTCTTCCCCGCAGGGGCGCCGTTGCTCCGATAGTTTGCAATCCCAACATAACGCATTAGGATGTAACATTGACTAGGGTAAAACGAGGGGTCACCAAACACCGAAGACACAAGAAGATTCTCGCCCTTACGCGCGGATACCAGGCGTCGCAAGGGCGTCAGTTTCGCCGCGCCAAGGAAGCGCTCCTCCACGCTTGGAGCCACGCCTACCGGCACCGACGGGAGAGGAAGCGAGAATTTCGCCGTCTGTGGATTCTACGGATTAACGCTGCCGCCCGTAGCCTGGGCCTGACCTACGGCCAGTTCATCCACGGTCTGAAGATAGCCAACGTGGACTTGGACAGGAAGGTGCTGGCCGACACGGCGGTCAGGGACCCCGCCGCATTCGCCCAGCTGGTGACAATAGCTAAAGAGGGTCTGGCGGCGGCTTAGGGATCTCGGCGGGCACTTCCCTTAACTCGTCCGATTCATTCCCTGCGTACGGGCAGGAGG
>CAYNJI010000042.1:0-8062 GCA_964397605.1 uncultured Dehalococcoidia bacterium
CGACTATCTCTTTGCACGCATTCCTCGCTAACGCCGAACGGGGTAGCGGAACGAGACCGGCGAATGCGACGAAATGAAGAGGTAGGACCCAGGCCCTCGTCCATACTGCTAGTCATCCAACAGCCGTTGGAGCTTCTCCCGGGCTTCGCGAATAACCTCGGACTGCTCAGCGATCCTCTCGTAGAGGTCCTTGCGTGCCCGCACTCCCTCCGAAATGAGGTAGGCGGCCGCAGTTGAGCGACTGCTGAGCAGTCCGCACTCGACCAACTCGTCCAGCTTTTGTAGGGCGTCCTTACTGACCCTCACCATGACCACATAGTTGCGTGGGTCATGCAGGGAATTGCGGATGGTCTCCTGAATTGTGCCCCCTAGACCAATGGCGGCGTTTCGTCCCCTTCCGACAGCCTGTTTTGCGCGGTTCGCGGTGCTTCCCAAGGGCCTGCCCCGCCTCCCCCCCGGCGGCGCGACTGTTTCCTCGGACTCTTCGGCAGCCCCATCAGGAGTAGTCTCCGGCTCATTGTTGGAAGTGGGTGTCTCAGTCAATGCAAACCCCCTAGCTGCAATGCGCAATCGTGTAATTACTTTATTACATTTACAAAAACTAACGAAATGATACAGAAGTGTCAATAGGG
Source organism: uncultured Dehalococcoidia bacterium (assembly GCA_964397605.1). GTDB lineage: Bacteria > Chloroflexota > Dehalococcoidia > Lucifugimonadales > JAPULR01. The sequence goes on from CAYNJI010000042.1 coordinate 633, forward strand.
GGGCTTGAATTCCCTGCCACCACGGACCACTACAGTGTCACGAGAAACGGCGCAGATCCTGTCCACTGCCGATGGCCAATGCGGTGAGAGGAAGGACAACATTTCCAGGGGGCACAAAGGAAGGCGGACTCACCGGCTGGTGAGTCCGCCTTCCTCGTAGGAATCTAATCGGCGCTAGGAACTTGCCTCGTTTTCGCTTTTGTCGGTTTCCGGGTGGAGCTGGCTCCGGACACGGTCCGCCAAGTGCTCCGCCTGCTCGCGAATGCCACGCGTGCGTTCGGTGATCTCCGAGCGAATTTCATGACCGGACCGGGGCGCAGCCAATACGCCGATCACAAATCCTGCAAGCGCACCCAGCAAGAACCCGTTCATAAAGTGGTTGTTGGTTTCGTCTGCCATAGCATTTCCTCCATGCATCTATTTTTGTGTTGCTCTGCGCTAACGTCTGAATGCGGAACGGACCATTGCGCCAATGGCCTTACCCAACCCCGCGGCGGCTATGCCAAAGAGGGGGTTCTTTCCCGAAAATGAGTCCTTGAAGGCTTGGCCGCCCTCCTGGAGGTTGTGGGCCGTATTCCGGACGGCGAGGAGGGCCGCATTGAACTTCTTGTAGAGGAGAATCGCGATAATTCCCATCACCAGCAACCAGATCACCAACGCGGCGCCGGCAATGACGATGAAGAGATCTCTAAGGAACTCTATGAGCGTACTGTCTCCCACTATTCCCTCAATTCCAACGTATGTTTCAAGCATAGCATGGCTTCAACTCAATGGACAACTCAGTAGCGTCGTGGCGATTGTGGCTCACGCGTAAGCATGCCGTACTTGGCCCGGTATCACGGATGCCACAGTCTGGGGGCGATTGGTACAATAGCACCTTGACTATGGCTCGATTCTCAGACACAATTTTGGGTGAATTCCCCCGAGTTCAGCATTCCCCTATGGGAGCAGTGCCTGACCGGTGTGGTATCCTACGCCAGAGGATGGTTCCTTGGCTGAAAACTGAGCAAGCTGGCCTGCCGGGCACAAGATTAGAGCAGGAGAGAAGCGGTGACTAACCAGAACGACTCCAACAGCCCGGATGGTCTAGCGAAGGAAGAAGAGAAGAAGCCCAACATCTTCGAGCGGGTAGAGACCCACATTCAGTCGCGTACCCTGCGCGGCTTTGTCGCGCTCATCCCTCTTCTCGTGACGGTGGTTTTGCTTGCCTTCTTTGTTGGCAAGGCTGACGGCTACATTAGGTCCCTGCCCTTTGTTCATGACGAGCCTTGGGACTTCCCTGGCGTAGGGCTTCTCGCCATAATAGTCATCTTCTACTTCACAGGGTGGATGGACTCCACCCGCGTAGGCAGCAAATTACTGGCTTTCAAAGATGAGGTCCTGAGCCGGGTACCGTTGGTCAAGACGTTCTATAAGATTACCCAGCAAGGTATCACCTCGCTGACATCCTCGGCCACATTCACTCGTGTGGTTTTTGTTGAGTGGCCGCGGGATGGCATGGTGGCGCTGGGGTTTGTGACGGGACGGGTCTTCACTACGGACGGAAGCCGGTCCCTGGCAGTGGTGTACATCCCCACGGTGCCCAACCCCACCTCCGGCAACATGGCCTTCATCTCCGAAGATGATGTGATGGAGACCGACATCACCGTGGACACCGCCATGCGCCTCGTGTTCTCCGGAGGCATCGTGCTGCCGGAGAAGATGGTGCTCGCGCGCGCGCCACAGGAGCGGACCACCGAAGGCCATATGTTCGTGGGAGAGTACCAGACCCCAGCCCGCCGGCAGTAGGCGAGTCCGACAGCCAGTCGGCACCTCTTAGTCTCTTCCTACGTGCGTGGCTCCTGCTTCCGGTGTTCGGGACGCAGAGGGCTGTGTCTTGCGAATTCGCTGCCTCCTCTAAACTTGAGATTTCAAGTGCATGTTCTTCATCAGGAGAATCAAGTCATGACCGACGAACAAGTCGCTGCCAATAGCCCCATGCCCGTAGCGGATCGGCCGAACGTGCCGAATGACTACGGCATAGCCGACGTAACTTCGGGTGAACTGTTGCCATGGTCCTGGGCCGTGGAACGGTTGGAGGCATCCCGCAACTATTGGGTCGCAACTGTGCGTTCGGACGGCAGACCCCACGTCATGCCGGTGTGGGGCGTTTGGCAAGACGGCGCCTTCTTCTTCGGCACGAACCCAAACTCTCGAAAGGCTCGCAACCTGCAAGCGAATCCCCGAACCGTGGTCAACCTGGAAAGCGGTGACGAAGTGGTTGTTTTGGAGGGTGACATGGTAGAGGTGACGGAGGCAGACGACCTACGCCGCATTGGGGACGCGCTTAGCGCAAAATACGGCTTTCAGATGGACATGGCCGAAATGGGAGCGGCGGCATTCCGCATGGGACCCCAGGTTGCCTTCGGGTGGACGGAGGCGAACTTTCCACAGAACGCCACCAGGTGGGTGTTTGGTGATGGCAAGACTGTTTGATATGACCCCAGCCAAGTGACACTCGTGGTTCGAAGTATTGGAAGAGGGGTCCCGGAAGCCCGGGACCCCTCTTCTATTACGAGACTTGTGGGTTACGCCTATGCGCGGCCGTCCAGCTCCAACGCCCGGTTCAGGCCCCTGTAGGAGCGCTCCGCGCCCACCATCATGTAACGGTAGCCGTCCTCTACGACCTTGTCCACGTTTTCGATGCTAACGTGGGGGTGGCCCACTGGGACGTTGTGCTCCTTGCAGATGGCCCGGATCTCCGCCATCGCCTCCACAACCACGGGGTGGTCGTAGTCGCGCGGGTGGCCGAGGTTCTGCGAGAGGTCGCCCTCGCCGCTGAGCACCACGCCGATGCCGGGGACCTGCTTCAGCATGTCCGGCAGGTTCTCTATGGCCTTGATCTCCTCGCACATGATGATGCAGAGGATCTCCCCCTCCGGGTTCAGCGGCCAGACGTCAGCCTTCTTGTAGTACTCCTGCTGGGAAAGGCCCCAGTAGCGGGCGGCGCTGCCGGGGGCGTCGCCGCGCTGGCCCTCGGGCTCGAAGTACTCGGCGTCACGCGGGCGGGGGTAACGGCAAGCGGACACGGCGTTGTAGGCCTCTTCTACTGTGCTGACGTGCGGCCAAACGATGCCGTAGTAGCCGATGTCCAGGACCTGCTTGGCCAGCCACTGGCTCATCTCGCCGCCGTTGACGGGTATGCGCACCGTGGGGGTCACTGCCGGCGCCAGGGTGCCGTTGTCCAGAATCTGCTTGCGGTTGAGCATGTACTGCAGGCAGTTGCGCAGTTCCTTGATGTCGTACGGGTTGTGCTCAGACTCGAAGACCACACCGTCGTACTTGGCCGAGCCCGCCGCCATGGCGTTCTCAATCGTGGGGCCGGCAAACGTCGTGATGGCGTGCCTGCCCTCCTCCAGGGCCCCGATGATCTTGTTCAGCCGTTGTCCTGCCATGATTCCTCCTTTGTTCTTTACGCGTCTTAGCGGCGCATCCATGCCGGGGGTTCTGAGGTCCGGCCGGCGACGAAGTCGGCCATGTCGGAGTCCAGTCCCCGGTGCCATTCCCGGTGCAAGTCGTCCTTGACGTTTACGGTGATCCTGCCTAGGCCGTCAATCTCCATTTCCATCACATCGCCGTCCTGGATGGGGCCAAGCCCCTGGTGATTCGTGCCGCTGGCGATGAGGTCGCCGGGCTCCAGCTTGACGATGGAGCTGATCCACTCGATGGTCTGGGGGATCTTCCAGCCCATGTCGCTGGTGTTGTAGTCCTGTCGCAGGATGCCGTTGACCCACAACCGCACCTGCAGGTTTTGTGCGTCGCCGACCTCATCGGCGGTTACCAGGTAGGGCCCCAGGGGGCCAAAGGTATCGTGGGACTTCATCCAAAGGAAGCTGTTGGGGTGAAGGCCCCGGGCGGAAACATCGTTGAAGTTGACGTAACCAAAAATGTGGTCATTGGCGTCGTCCGCTGAGACGTTGACGGCCTCTTTGCCGATGACGATGCCCAGCTCGGCCTCGTGGTGGAAGACTGCTGCCTGGTGCCCAGACGGCAGGACGACGGTCTCGCCCTCACCAATGACGGTCTCCGGAGACTTGAAGAAGCCGTTTATGGGCTTCGGCTCTGCCAACGCGCCGTTCTCCAGGTAGTTGGCCGCCATCGCGACAATCTTGCCTGGACGCGGGAGCGGCGGGCGCAGGTGCACCTGTTCGAGCGGTATCGGCTGCCCCTTGGAAGCAATGTCCTGAATACGCGCCCGGAAAGTGCCCTCAAAGTCTGCGATTACAGCGTTGATGAGGTCTTGCGGCGTGGGCGCGTTCACGTCAGAGAGGGACTCAGACAGGTTGAACACCTGTCCATCCTGCACCAGCCCCAGTTGAAAGTTGTTGTACATGACCAGCTTCATGGTTGCTTCATTCCTCCGTGTCCTTCCGAGGCCGTTGGCTTAGATCCTACCGGCGACGCGGTCAGCCATCTCCTGATCAATGCCCGTGGGCCAAGAGCGCTTCATAGGGTCCGAGACGTAGTTGGTGAGACGGCCCAGGCCGGGAGTCTCCCGCTCCACTTTGTCGCCGTCCTGCAGCGCGCCAAGCCCCTGGTGGTTGGTGCCGAGGGCAATCACGTCACCCGGGTTCAACGTGACGATGGAGGAGAGCCACGCAATCGTCTTGGGGATGGAGTGTCCCATGTCGCTGGTGCTGTAGTCCTGGTGCAGCTCGTCGTTGACCCAGAGCTGAACGCGCGTGTCCTGTGGGTCGGGGACCTCGTCGGCGGTGACCAGGTAGCGACCCATGGGCGCGAAATGGTGGTAGGACTTGCCCTGCAGGAAAGTGTCGGCTCCCTGGGGGCCGAGGCCGCGGGCGGAGACGTCGATGAAGTTGACGTAGCCAAAGACGTGGTTGTACGCCTCCTCCTCCGAGATGTTGCGAGCCTTCTTTCCGATTACCAATCCAAGCTCCGCCTCATGGTGGAAGATTGTTGCTTCCGCGGGGGGCAGGTGGATTGTGTCGCCGTCACCGATGACGGCGCTGGGGTTCTTGAGGAACCCATTGATGGGGCGGGCCTCTGTCAGGTAGCCATTTTCCAAATAGTTAGCGGCCATGCAGAGGATCTTGCCCGGCTTAGGGATGGGGGCGCGCAGCTGCACATTGCTGAGGGGGATGCCGGGCAGGTCAATGGCGTTGCGCTCCAGCCGTATCTTGAAGCCGTTCCAACGTTCGATGAGCCGGCACATGTAGTCGCCGGAGCCCACGCGGGGGATCTCCTCAAGGGCCAGGGTCATGTCTACGACCCGGTCCTCATCCTTCTTCAGGACGCCGAGGCGGTAGTCATTGAAGAACACCAACTTCATGGTCTGCCTCCTTTGACGCTATTCTCTCAAGTGCTGCTTGAGCCGCGGATAGACGCGCTTGACGTTGTCCTCAAAGAGCTTCTTGCGGTCCTCGTCTGTGAGCCAGTCGATCTCGTCGATGGTGGGCTTGATGTCGTCGAAGTAGCGGCCGGTCAGCGGGTCGATGGCATTGACTGCGCCGATCATTTCGGAGGCGAAGAGTACGTTGTCGATGCCCGCGACCTTCAGCAGCAGTTCCAGGCCGTTCCTGTCGTAGATGGCTGTGTCGAAGTAGAGGTTCTTGATGAACTCGTCGAAGGGCTGGAAGCCATCGCGAAGGGCGATTCCGCGATACCGCCCGAACTGGTAGGGCACCGCGCCTCCGCCATGGGGCACGATGATCCTCAGGCCGGGGAAGTCCTGAAAGACGCTGCTCTGGTGGAGTTGGACGATGGCGGTGGTGTCCGCATTCATGTAGTGGGACGCGGTGCTGTGGAAGTTGGGGTTACAGGTGGCGCTGACGTGCACCATTGCCGGCGTGTCCAACTCCACCAGCTTCTCATAGAAGGGGTACCACCAGTCCTTGTCGCTGAGCGGCGGGTCCGTCCAGTACCCGCCGGAGGGGTCCGGATTCATTACGCAGCCGACGAATCCCATGTCGACGCACCGCTCCAGTTCCGCGATGGACTCCTTGGGCGCCACGCCGGGAGACTGTGGAAGTTGGCACACGGGGACGAAGTCGTCCGGGTAAAGGCTGATGACGCGGGCGATGAGGTCGTTGCAGTGCTGGGTCCAGTAGAGGCTGATCTTCGCGCTGCCAAAGTGGTGTCCCATGGAGGAGGCCCGGGGCGAGAAGAACATCTTGTCCGTGCCGCGTTCCCGCAGCCGCTTGATTTGGCCGTTCTCCAACGTCTCACGGATCTCGTCGTCGCTGACGCGGATGGAACCCTTGCCGGGCGAGGCCAACTCCGCGATCTGCCGGGAACGCCAGGCATCCACCGCCGGCGGGAGGGTAGTGTAATGCCCGTGGCTGTCTATGATCATCCGTTGCTCCTGTCCCTACTTCAGGTAATTGTTCAGTCGCGGGTAGACCCGCCGCGCGTTGCCCTCGAAGATCTTGGCTTTGTCCTCGTCGCTGAGACCGGGGACATTGTCGACGTAGGGCTTGGTGTCGTCGAAGTTGCGACCGGTGTTGGCGTCGACGCCGCGCACTGCGCCGATCATCTCCGAGGCGAAAATGATGTTGTCCGTGGGGACAATCTCCGTCAGCGCGTTGATGCCCTTTTGGTGGTAGACGCAGGTGTCGAAGAAGATGTTGTCCAGAAAGCGCTCTTCCAAGGGCGGCTTGCCCATGTCCTGGTTAATGCCCCGGTATCGGCCCCAATGGTAGGGCACCGCGCCGCCGCCGTGGGGGATGACGAACTTGAGGGATGGGAAATCTATGAAGAGGTCTCCGGGGATTAGCTGCATAAAGACAGTGGTATCGACGTTAATGTAACGGGCGCCAGTGCCGTGGAAGTTGGGGTTGCAAGACATGCTCACGTGGAGCATGCCGGGCACGTCAAGTTCCGCCATACGCTCGTAAAGGGGGTGCCACCACTTGTCCGGCATAGGCGGGCCCGTCCAGTAGCCGTCTGAGGGGTCCGGGTTTATGTTGCAGGCGACAAAGCCAAGCTCGTTCACGCACCGGTCCAGTTCTTCGAGGCACGTCTCCGGCGCGACACCGGGCGACTGCGGGAGCTGGCACACGGGTATGAAGTTGTCCGGGAAGAGCATGCATACGCGCTTCACCAAGTCATTGACGGTGCGGGTCCACTGGAGGCTTGTGTTGAAGTCTCCGTAGTGGTGGGCCATGCCGCCGGCGGTGGGGGAGAAGAGGGCCGCGTCCGTTCCGCGTTCCTTTTGCAGTTTAAGCTGGCCGTTCTCGATAGTCTCGCGGATCTCGTCGTCGCTGATATCCAGCGGCTCCCGGAAGAGGCGGCCGGAGGGGTAGTTGGCAATCTGGCGGTCCCTCCACTCGCGGAGCTTTCGCGGGGCCGTGGTGTAGTGACCGTGAACGTCGATAATCATGGCTTCTCCTTTACGGCATAGCATGACCAAAGGCCACGCAGGCGTGAAACTC
>CAYNJI010000043.1:0-3022 GCA_964397605.1 uncultured Dehalococcoidia bacterium
GACGAGGGCATCGCTGAGGAAAATCAGGTTGTAGAGCAGTTTCTGGAGATGCGGTATGTTCGTCAGAACTTCGAGCTTGAGGTCCCGGTAAACGGGAATCTGGAGAGCGAGGCCGAGTTGGAGAATATACTCGCGGCCTTCCACAAACTCCATCGTCAAAGCTACGGTCATAGCGACCCGAGCGCTCCCGTGGAGGTAGTCAACGTCAAGTGCCGCGCCGCCGGTCGAGTGCCCAAGCCCCAGCGCGCCCTTCTGCCCGCGGGCGGCCCGGATCCGTCGGACGCATTCATTGGCCGGCGGCGGGTATTCTTCAAGGGCTACGGTTGGCTTGAATGCCCTCATTATGATAGGGTGAAGTTGTTACGAGACAACGTTATTAGAGGCCCGGCCATGATATGCCAGTTCGACTCGTCCGTTACCATCCTGCCGGGCCACGTAGCCACCGTGGGTTCGATGGGCGAGCTTATCATCGACACAATGTAGAGAGACATATTGTAGGGCGCGTAGTGCGAGAGGGCCAATATGGCAAGAAATAGTAAGTGGACCAACAATCCGTTTCGGAGTCCAACCACCAGCCCAGAGCAGGTGGCAAGAATCAAGGCGAGGCATGCCGAGATCGACCGCATGGTCGAGGAGATGCGTGCCAAGGAAGAAAGGAAAAGGAAAGATTCAGATGACTGAGTTCAAGGGCGTAGTAGCCGCCACCATCACACCCTTCGACGCGGAAGGGGAGTTCAACGAGGCCGTTTATCGGCGCGTCATGGAGTCCAACATTCAAGCGGGGGTTGACGGCTTCTGGATCAGCGGCGGCACCGGCGAAAGCGTGCTGCTGACTGAGGATGAAGTCATACGCACCACAGAGATTTCTGCAGAGCTCTGCAAGGGCAGGGCGGCGTCTATTGTTCACGTGGGGGCGTTGACCACTAGGAGTTCCGCCCGAATGGCCCGCGCCGCCGGTGAAGCCGGAGCCGACGCCATAGCCTGTGTGCCCCCCTTCTTCTATCATCCCTCCGACCAGGCCATCATTGACCACTTCCGCGCCGTGGTTGACGCTTCAGGCCTGCCCCTCTTCATCTACAACCAGCCCAAGTACACCGGCGTGGAGTTCACCGCTCCGCTCATGGAAAAGGTGGTTAGGGAGGTTCCCATGGTGGCCGGAGTCAAGCACTCCGCGCCCGACTTCAACAATATCCGCCGCTTTAGAGACATGGGGTTGGCGGTGTTCACAGGCAGCGGCTCCCTCTTCCTTTCCGCCCTGATGACAGGTGCTATCGGTGTGGTGGACGGACCGTTGACCGTTGCCCCGGAGCTCTGGGTGGGGGCCTATCGGGCTTACCAGCAGGGCGACATAACCGCGGCTCAGGAACTCCAGCGAAAGGCAAACATCCTAATCGACCTGGCGGCCCGCTACGGAATGCAGGCCACCTGCAAGGCGTTGACCAGCGTGGTCATTGGACAGGATTGCGGCGACCCGCGGCTTCCAATCCCCTCCCTCTCGCCCGAAGAGAAAGCCGAACTCATCGGCGCGGCCCAGTCGGCGGGCGTTATACGGACGCCCCAGCCGTCCTTCGTCGAAGACGACTAGGCGGGGAATTCTGTCTCTCTCAGCGACACTTCAGAACCAAAGAGGAGGCGATTATGACCACAGACCATGAGAAGTTTATGGAGATGGCCCTGGAAGAGGCCAGTAAGGGTGAGGCCAAAGGCAACGGGCCCGTAGGCAGCGTCATCGTCAAGGACGGCGTTGTTATCGCCAAAGGCTTCAACCAGGCCATAAGCAACCTGGACGTGACCTCCCACGCCGAGACCGACGCCATGCGCAACGCCGGGCCTGCCCTCGGACACACGGACCTAACCGGATGTACCCTCTACACCACCTTCGAGCCTTGCATGATGTGCGCGGGAGCCATCGTCTTTGCCGGCGTCGAAACCCTCGTCATGGGCGGCAACTACAATAACAACTATGGCGGTTACGGCGACTACAGCGTGGAGAAGGCCTTCGAGATGGTGGAGCGGGGGAATATCAATGTCATCCGCGGGGTGCTAGTGGACGAATGCGAAGCCATCGGCTGGAATCACCGCGTCCGCATGAAGCGAGAGGCAAGGGGCTAGCTCTTCCATGACACCGCATCCGCGGAAAGAAGGTGAACAACCATGAGTGAACACGAAAAGTTCATGCGCTTGGCCCTGAAGGTGGCCCACACCTACGAGAAGGAAGGCGAGGCCCTCGTTGGCTCGGTGATTGTCCGGGACGGCGAGGTTGTAGCCACCGGCTGCAATACGGCCAGGCGAGACTTGGACATGACGGCCCACGCGGAGATAGCGGCGATGAAGAACGCTGGACCGGCCCAGGGAAGCCTGGATCTGACGGGATGCACCCTCTACAGCACCGGCGAGCCGTGCATAATGTGCGCCGGGGCCATGGTGTCTGCAGGCATCGCACGTGTAGTGCTCGGCGGAAACTACAGCAAACACAACGGTGGCTTTGGAGACTACAGCGTGGAGAAGGCTTTTGCCCTTGTCCATCGCTCCGACATTGAGGTTGTCCGTGGGGTGCTTACAGCGGAGTGCGAGGCCATGCGTTGGAGCTACTGGGCAAGGCAGGCCAGGGGAGAAGTGTGATGACTGCTGTATACCCCAAGCACACACTCTCAGCGATCTTGGCTTTGGTGGTCATGAGCGTCCTGCTGCTGACAGGCTGTAGCCGCCCTGCCGCAGAGGGTGACCAACCGCAGGCAGATTTGGCTAAGGACTTCCCCATCGACGTCTACCAGGGCGGGGAACTTCTGGGCGGTTCGTCCATCAGGTTCAAGCAGATTCTGGAGGAGGAGAAGCCGGTGGTGCTCAACTTCTGGGCGGCCCTCTGCCCACCATGCCGGGCGGAAATGCCCGACATTCAGAGGGTTTCCGAACAGTTTCAAGGCAGGGTTAACTTCTTTGGGCTGGACGTTGGTCCCTTCCAGTTTCTGGGCACCAGGGACCAGGGCAGGCATCTGCTGAAGATATTGGATATCTCCTATCC
>CAYNJI010000043.1:3032-8055 GCA_964397605.1 uncultured Dehalococcoidia bacterium
TGCCCACCACCTTCTTCATCAAAGCCAATGGGGAGATTCAACGCAAATGGGCGGGCTTGCTCAACGAGGAAAAGCTGGTGGACCTGGTGGAAGAGCTTCTGGAAGGATGACGGACTAGCCGCACATAGAGAAGAAGAGAAAAATGGACTTCAACACAGCCACTTTACATAAGGCCGCAGACCTAATTCGCAGCAAGACTCTTTCCCCCGTGGAACTGGTTGAGTCGCACTTGGCCCGCGCCAAGGAGCTGAACCCAACCCTAAACGCTTACGTAACCATCGGGGAAGAGCAAGCCCTGCGCAACGCGAAGCGCGCAGAAGCGGAGATTATGGACGGTAATTACCGTGGGCCGCTACACGGCATCCCCGTTTCCGTCAAAGATATCTTCAACACCACGGAGATGCCGACGGCCTTCGGCGAGCGTCGTTTGTCCGAGTTTGTTCCAGACCACGACGCGGCCATTGTGGAGCGGCTGAAAGAAGCCGGGGCAATAATAATCGGCAAGACCAACCCTCTCTATGGAGAGTACTTCCCGGAGCCGGAATTCGGCCTCACCCGGAACCCGTGGGCACTCGATCGGCTGCCAGGCTACTCCAGTAGCGGCTCTGCGGCGGCAGTGGCCTCCGGCTGCGATCTTGCATCCGTCGGATCCGACGGCGGTGGGTCTGTCCGATATCCGGCGGCCTGCAGCGGCCTTCTGGGTCTCAAGCCCACTTTCGGCCTCGTGAGCCGCTTCGGAGGAGGCGTCTACGGCATACCCAACGACTTCGTTGGCCCGCTGACGAGGACCGCCCGTGACAGCGCAACAATGTTGCAAGCTATCGCCGGCTTCGATCCCCGTGACCCCTTCAGCGCAAACGTCCCAACGCCCAACTATGCCTTCGCTCTCACGGGAGGACTGAGGGGCGTCCGGGTGGGCGTGCCCACCAACTATTTCTGGGACTATCTTGACTCAGAGGTAGAAGCGAAGGTGCGCAGAGCCATTGACCGGTTTCGCGAGTTTGGATGCAAGATAGTAGAGGTCACCCTGCCCAGTATGGACCAGGTCGACGAGATTCACACCATGCTTTCCGAAGGTGAGACGGCGGCCTATTTCCAGCCTATGATGAAGGACTTCCCGCCGGAGACCCCCAGCATCCTCTACCAGAGAATACACAAGGGGTCCAAGGTCCTGGCTGCCGACTACATTCGAGCTAATTCGATGAGGGAAAAGATTCGAGAGGAGATAGACGCCGCCTTCGAAATGGCGGACGTACTGGCCACTCCCTCTTCCATTCTCCCGCCACCGCCGTTGGGCAAGTTCGAGTTCAACCACGCGGGCAGGGAGTGGGTCATTGGAGATTTGGCTTCAAGGCTGTCCCGCCCCTTGAACACCACGGGGCATCCAGCCCTCTCTATGAACTGTGGCTTCACTTTCGATGGGCTGCCCATCGGGTTGCAGTTGGTCGGGCCAAATTTCGGCGAGGCGACGCTGTTGAAGGTGGCCGACGGGTTCGAACGGGCTGCGGGTGGCATACAACGCTGGCCCCCTCTAGACCCGAGGTTGCAACAACCCCCGGCTTAGCCGCCTGCGCTCTTGGACAAAGAACTTCACGCTTCCTCGCCGGAGTAAAGCCCCTCCTGCCGCTATCTAACGCTCACTCTTCCCGACGCCGTCGGTGGGCGGCGATCTACGTAGACTGCCCCATCTTTCATTACCCAGCAAACTGCGCGGCCCCTTTCCAGAATGGATACATCCTCTAGGGGGTCGCCCTCCACAAGAATAAGGTCCGCCTTCAATCCAGCCTCTACGGATCCAATCGAGTTCTCTAACCCGAGGCACTGAGCCGCCCGGCCCGTGGCGGCCTGTATGGCATCCATAGGCTTCATGCCGCGCTCGACGAGGCATGTCAGTTCGTGGGCGTTGTTACCGTGAACAAAGGCCCCAGCATCGCACCCGGCAACCACCTGCACTCCCGCCTCCAGGGCCAACCGCATACTTTCCGCGTGGTGCTCCCGGAAGTCCAGGGCGCGGGCGCTCTCGTGGGGGCTTCCCCTCTCGGCGTGATAGAAGAAGACGCTGAAAGTGGGGGCGAAATAGATTCCTGTGCGGGCCATCATGTCGAGAAGCTCTGGGTCCTGGTTCAGGTAGGAGCCGTGCTCTATGGAATCCACCCCCGCCTCCACGGCCATGCGCAGGCCCGTCCCGCCTAGAACGTGGCACATCACCTTGCGACCCATCACGTGGGCTTCATCCACCAGCGCGTCCAGCTCCTCGCGCGTCATTATCTGGTCCTTGGGTCCAAGGCCCCTGGTAGGCCGCCCCCAACCGTTGACGGCGGTCTTTATCACGTCGGCTCCGGCCCGAATCATCTCCCGCACCTTAGCGCGCATGGCGAAAGGGCCGTCGGCGATACCCAGGGGAAGGTCGAACTGGGGAACCACTGCGGGGGAGTGTCCGGAGGGGCTGGTACGGTCCGCCTGTCCCGCCGTGGGAGTGATGAAGTTGAGGGCCACCTGCAACCGCGGGCCGGGCATAAGCCCCCGGTCCACCGCGTCTCTGAAGCCGGCGTCCAGCCCGGCCGCGTCGCGAACGGTGGTGAATCCCGTTTCCAGGGTCTGCTTCAATACATCGAAAACCCGCGCGTGGCGGAGGCTCTGGGGTTCGTCGATTCCCCACCGGACGGCCAGATCGTGGCCAAAGTGCGCTAGATGGTCGTGACTGTCGATAAGCCCCGGCATCAGCGTCAAACCGCCGGCGTCTATGATTTCCGCTTCAGAAGGCACGACATCGCTGCCGGCAGCGTGAACCCCGACGATTTGGTCACCGTCTACGATCACAACAGCGTTGGGTACAGGCGGCGCGCCTGTTCCGTCTATGAGCCTCGCACCAACAATCGCCTTCATGCTCATCATCTCCTGGACAGTATGGTGTTCACTGGCTAGTCTACCAGCCGCGAGCTTCTGAGCGAAGCGGCTCGTGGAATTAGGGAAGAAGGCACGGCGTTGGTGGTATAATTCCACCGTTGGACAGGGGCTTTACATAAGACTACAATGCGGGGAGAGGGCGGCGTCAGGCGGCCCCATACACTCATCACAGGGAGAGAGGCAGAACCATGTACAAGGGATTCAAAGTCATCGACGCGGACGCGCACATCACGGAGCCCCATGACCTGTGGAGCGAGTTTATGGAGCCGGAATACTACCACCGTCGGCCCATCGTAGGCCCCGCCTCGGAGAGCCGCGTCGGGGCCAGCCGCAGCTTCATGGAGTGCGAGATCTTCCCCGAGGGCAACCGGGTCAAGACCACTATCCAAGGCGGGGGAGTCAATCGCAAGGTCACCGTTAGCGACGCCGACGTGATGCCCAAGAAGTATGGCGTCGCGTACGCCAAGGGGTTCACTCCGGAGAGCAGAATCGAGCACATGGACGAGTTGGGTTGGGACAAGCAGGTGTTGATCGACAACGCGCCCCAACCTCTGCGCGTCTCCGGCGGTCGGGATCAGGGACTCCTGTGGGCCTGCGCTCGCGCTTATAACAACTTCTCCCGCGCCTTCTGCGACACGTCTCCCAGCCGCATCAAGATGGTCGGCGTACTTCCCAGTCAGCACGACATCGAAGGCTTGGTAACGGAGACGCGGCGAGTCGTGGAGGAATTGGGCGCCGTAACGGTCACAATGCCCCGCGCAGAAAAGGGCCGCCCGTGGCACGACCCGGCCTACGATCCCTTCTGGGCCTTGGCCGAGGAGTTGGACTTCCCCGTCTCCTTCCACGGTGTCAGCAGCGGGGAGCCGCACACGGGCGTACGCTACCAGCCGCGCTCCGAGGTCTCCGGCCCGGAGGTGGCCCTGGAACACGCCATCGGGTTCCCCTTCGAGAACATGATCTCTCTTGGGCACCTCATCTTCCTGGGAGTGATGGACCGGTTCCCCAAGCTGCGCGTGTCCTTCCTTGAGGGCAATGCCGGGTGGCTTCCCTTCTGGCTGGGGCGGCTCAACGACCACGGCATGCGGGACAAGAGGCAGGGTATGTGGTACGACCTAGAGGCGCTGCCTCTCAAGCCCAGCGAGTATTTTCTGCGCCAGGGCTTCGTGGCCTGCGACCCGGACGAGTTTCATCTGAAGGGGGTTGTAGACGCCCTGGGCGACGACAACATCGTTTGGAATACGGACTACTCCCACCCTGACGCACCGGACCCGGACAGGGCGCTGCCCGATTTCGTGGCGCAGCCCATCTCCGACGATAGCAAGCGGAAGATTCTGTGGGACAACCCTATCCGGCTGTACGGGACCCGTATTCTGGCCTAGCCGTAACCTAGCCCTGCATTAAACTGGGGAAGGCAGCGCCGGCGGGAATCCTTAGCCAAGCATGTTGGCGACCTCGACCCGGACGCCGTTCTGGAGAGTTTCAAAGACCTCCCGGACGCTGGGTCTGGCGTCTATGGTCACGAAGCAGTACTGCTTCGCCAGGTTGCGAAACTCCCGCAGCAGGGCGTTCTGGTACAGAACGAAGCTGGAGTGCCGGTCCGGCCTCCGCAGAAAGTCCTCGCCGGACTCCCAATGGTCCAACTCCCGGTTGGCAAGCATCCGTGGAAGCAGCTGCTCCACGTCGATGTCCAGGTAGAATACCTGGTTGGGCACGATAGCGAACTCCAAAACGTCGTCCAGCCAACGAGCGGGGACACCGCGCACTCGCGCCCGGGCGATGATGGAGTAGATGTACCTGTCTGCCAGGACAATCATGCCAGCCTGGAGAGCGGGGATGATGCCCTTCTCCATCCGGTCCCAGAAGTCGGTGGCGTAGAAGAGATTGAGGGTAACGTGGTCGAGGGTGTGCCCCCGCATGGCCCGGTCGATACCGTCGCCGGTAAGCTCGGACCGGCGAAAGCCCGTGTCCAGCACGGCGTAGCCTTCCGTTTCCAGCCACTCCTTCAGCAGCGCAATATGGGTTGAGCGGCCCACACCGTCGGTTCCCTCGATGACGATGAGCCTGCCGGGCATGTGTATCTCTCCAAGTCCCAGAGGGATATGGCCATAGAACTTTG
>CAYNJI010000044.1:0-3155 GCA_964397605.1 uncultured Dehalococcoidia bacterium
GCTTGAGAAGGGTCTCGTTGGGTGAGGAGTCGGGAAGGGGCAGCCGGTCCATGGGGTAGGCGGCGGCTTCTTCGGATTCGGGGGATGGGGAGCCTTCCAGTCTGTAGAGAAGGGGCTGTGTGAGGGCTTTGACGGGGAGGTCGGCTACGGGTAGTTCGCCATCGAATATGCGGGCGCGATCTCCGTCTTCGACTTGGCCGAGCTCAATCCAGGGGAGGTCCCACTTCTCCAGGATGTCGGTGATTTTCTTCGTGTCTGCGGGCTGGACAATCAGGAGCATGCGCTCTTGAGACTCGGATAGCATGACCTCGTAGGGGGTCATGGCGTCTTCGCGTCGATGTACTTGGGCGACGTCGAGGCGGAGGCCGCGGCCACCCCGGTCAGCGGCTTCGATGGTGGAGCCGCTTAGTCCGGCGGCGCCCAGATCCTGAAGTCCAACCAGAGCGCCGGAAGCCGCGGCTTCCAGGCAGGCTTCGATGAGGACCTTTTCGAGGAAGGGGTTGCCCACCTGTACGGTGGGGCGCATCTCCTCGTCGGACTCGAAGGTGCGGGAGGCGAGGGTAGAAGCGCCGTGGATACCGTCGCGCCCCGTAGCGGAGCCGGTGAGGATGAGAAGGTTGTCCTGGGTGCCAACGGTGGCGCTGAGCAGCTTCCCTTTCTCCACGAGGCCGACGCAGAGGGCGTTGACGAGGGGGTTGCCGGAGTATGTCTTTGAGAAGGTGATCTCGCCGCCGACGTCGGGGACGCCGATGCAGTTGCCGTACCAGGAGATGCCGCCCACAACGCCTTCGAAGAGGTGGCGATTGCTGGGATCATCGAGGGGGCCGAATCGGAGGGAATTGAGGAGGGCGATGGGACGGGCGCCCATGGCCAGGATGTCCCGCACGATACCGCCCACGCCGGTGGCGGCTCCCTGGAAGGGTTCAACGGCGGAGGGGTGGTTGTGGGATTCAATTTTGAAGACGACGGCGAGGCCGTCGCCAATGTCGACGGCTCCGGCGTTCTCCTGGCCAAGCTCCAGCAGCACGTGAGGGCCGGCGGAGGGGAGGAGTCGCAGCAGGGGCTTGGAGTGCTTGTAGCCGCAATGTTCGCTCCACAGGGCGCTGAAGATGCCGAGTTCAAGGTCGTTAGGCTCCCGGTCGAGGAGATCGACGATTCGGCGATACTCCCCCGGCGTGAGGGCCAGTTCCGCCAACTCATCCTTTGAACGAGGACTCATAGCTGAACGCTTCCCAGGACGACGAGTATGACGCCTGAAACGGCAAAGAGGGTCCCAAGGACGATGCGGGGGGTGATGCGCTCAAGCTTCTGGAGGAAGAAGTGGGCCAGAACCAGGGTCACGAGAGGGTTGAGGAAGGCGATGGGAGTGACGACAGCGATGGGGGCGCGGCTGACGGCTGAGGCAAGGAGGGTTACGGCGCAGCCGGAGGTAATGCCCGCCGCCATTATGAAGCCCAGATACTTGCGGGGTATGCGGTCTCTAAAGTTGTAGCGGCGATGAAACAGGATGAAGACGATGGCGACGCCCATAAGCAGGGAGAAGGAGGTGAATACGACGGGCGGGATGTCTTCTTCAGTCATGGCCTTCTTGGCGATGACGCTGCTGCCGCCGTAGAAGGCGGCGGCAATGAGGGCGAAGGCCAGACCGGTGAGGATTTTTCGCTGCCCGGCGTGGCTAAGCTGCATCGGACCGCTTCTCGCTGAGAATCAGGGCCATGCCCAAGACGGTGACGAGGATGCCAAGGCCAATGAGCATATTGGGCTTTTCCCCCAGGACGATTAGAGCCAGGAGGGTGCTGAAGATGGGGCTGATAGCCAATACCGGCGCCGATCGGGAGGTTCCGGCGAGGCTAATGGCGGTGTAGTTGAGGAGGCGGGCCAGGGGGAAGGTGATGATGGCGAACAAGAAGAACCAGAGGAAGGCTCGTGGGGAGAGGGCCAGAGCGTCTTGGAGGTGGAGGGTCAACACCAGGATAAAAGTGAACAGGAATCCGGTGCATAGAGAGATGAAGACGGCCAGGGTCGGCGGGACGCGTTGGAGGCCGAGGCGAGCCAGGGCGGCGCTGGAACCGAAACCGATGGCGGCGAGAAATCCGAAGAGGATGGCGAGGGTCATTTTTTCCTCTGCTGCGCGGGGTTCTTCCGGGTTTCAGCGATTTGGGGACGGCGGGGCATGGCTGCTACTTTTTAGCCAAGCTCTGGATGATGGAGCCGAAGATGGATAGGCCGTCGATGCCGCCCATTATCTCTTCGCAGCAGCGTTCGGGGTGGGGCATCATGCCCAGGACGTTGCCGGCCCGGTTGGTGATGCCGGCGATGTTGTTCAGGGAGCCGTTGGGGTTGGAGGCGGGGGTGGCTTCGCCTTCGGGGGTTGCGTAGCGAAAGAGGACTCTGCCTTTGGCCTCCAGGCTTTCGAGGGTGGAGTTGTCGGCGTAGTAGCTGCCCTCACCGTGGGAGATGGGGATGCGAAGGACTTGCCCCTGAGTGCAGGAGCGGGTGAAGGGGCTGTCGTGTCGCTCGACCCGCAGATGGGTCCACTGGCAGCGGAACTGGAGGTGGTTGTTGCGCATGAGGACGCCGGGGAGGAGGCGGGCTTCGCAAAGCATCTGGAAGCCGTTGCAGATGCCCAACACGAGACCGCCGTTGGCGGCGAAGCGGGCTACGGCGGTCATGATGGGCGAGAGGCGGGCGATTGCCCCGGGGCGGAGGTAGTCGCCGTAGGAGAAGCCGCCGGGGAGGATTATGCAGTCTACGTCGGAGAAGGAGTCGTCCTTGTGCCAGAGGTAGCGCGCCTGTTGGCCCAGGACTGCGCCGAGGGCGTGGTGGCAATCGCCGTCGCTCCAAGAGCCGGGGAAGACGACTATGCCGAAGCGTTTTTTGTTTCCCTGGGGATCGGCTGTTCCCAAGCAATTACTGCGTGGTTGTTGGCGTATCACTATGTCATTTTGAACGGAGTGGGCGGCCACAAGGGCCGCCCCTACGGGGAATGGTTGGGTGTAGGGACGTTGAGCGTGGGATGGCGAGATTCCTCGAGGGACTCGGAATGACATGGGGCAGGGGACTCGGGATGACAGGCAAGAAGGGGCGGAATGAAGAGGGAGGGCGGCCACAAGGGCCGCCCCTACGGGGAATGGTTGGGTGTAGGGACGTTGAGC
>CAYNJI010000044.1:3255-7964 GCA_964397605.1 uncultured Dehalococcoidia bacterium
GTGGGATGGCGAGATTCCTCGAGGGACTCGGAATGACGGGCATTAGGGGCATGGGGTTAGGCTTCCAAGGCGGAGAGGAGGGCGGTTACGACGCGGTTGACGTCGCCGCCTTGGGCTTTTCCGCGCACCTGGGGCATGAGGCGGCCCATGACGCGCCCCTTGTCCTGGGGCCCGGACGCGCCCACCTGCTGAATGACCTCTTGGGCGAGTTGGGTTAGCTCGTCGTCGGTGAGTTGGGCCGGAAGATAGCCTTGCAGGATGTGTAACTCCTGAGTTTCCTTGTCCACCAGTTCCTGACGGTTGGCGTCCTTGTATATCTGGATGCTCTCGTGTCGCTGGCGCACCTGGCGAGTGATGATATCGAGGACGGCGGAGTCGTCCAGCGCGTGCTTCTTGTCAATCTCCTCGTAGCCTATGCTGCTTCTCAGCATACGGATGACGGACAGGCGCACCCGGTCCCTGGCGCGCATGGCCTGGTGCAGGTCCGACTGGAGCTTTTCCTTTAGGGACATTGAGGGTACTCCTTCAGGGGGTTTCGATGAGCTTAATAAGGTTGGCCATTTCAACGGCGGCCATGGCGGCATCGGAGCCCTTGTTGCCGTGGGATCCGCCGGCGCGGTTCATGGCCTGATCCTCGTTCTGGGTGGTGATGACGCCCATACCAATGGGTATGCCGGTCTTGAGAGAGACCTGCGTGAGGGCGCCTGTGCCCTGGGTAACGACGACGTCGTAGTGGCCGGTTTGTCCCCTGATGACGCATCCGAGGCAGACGAGGGCATGAAAGCGGCCGGATCTGGCGAGGGTCATGGCGGCGAGGCCTAACTCGAGGGCGCCGGGAACCCAGACGACGGTGACGTTCGTGTCGTTGACGCGGCAATCCTTCAGGGACTGGAGGGCGCCCTGGAGGAGCTTCGAGGTGATGTCTTCATTGAACCTGGCCACGACGATTGCTATCTTGAGCCCTCGTCCGTCGCGTCCGCCAATCAACTCTTGAGGCAAGGCGGCGTCAGACTCCATTCTGAGAGACTTCAGGGTCTTCGTAGCCTACCTGCATCACCTTCTCCAGAAACTGATCTTCGGGGATGGCGCCGGTGAACTCTATCATCCGGTTGATGACGGTCTGGGGGACGGAGGAAACGTTGTACTGGCGAGCCAAGTTCGGGAACTCCCGAACCTCGACGACGTCGGCGGTGATGAGCTTGTTCTCCAGGGCCATTGCGTGGGCCAACCTGGCCACCTCCGGGCAAAACTGTCAAGAGGGTGTGACGAAGACCTGAATGTGTACGGGACGGTTCACCGTTCGCAAGGCGCGGCGGGTAGGGACCATGAGGGGGCTGACTTTTCTGGAGAGGGTGATGATGTCCTGAACGAGGAGGCCAAATTCGTAGCCGGCGGGTACGCCGTAATACTTGAGGATGCTTCCCCGTTCGGATTCCATGACGATGGCGGGGATGCGTTCGACGCCGCATCTCTCTCGCTCGTCGATGTCGGAGAAGTAGTCGTAGGTCTCCAGGTTGAGCTTGGGGGAAAGGGCGGTGGTTACTTCCAAGAGTTCCTGGGCCTGGGGACAGGTGGGGCATTCCCTACCCGGAAGGACGAGAGTGGAGGAGGTGGTAGTGGTGAAGAACTTGAGGGTAACGTCCCGCTTGAGTTCTTTGCGGAACCTGCGCTTGAGGTCTGCCCTGTTCTGCTGCGATATGAGGTTCATCCGCCCTCCTCAGGGTTGAATGTCGATAGTTTACATCAAGCTATGGGCGTTAGCTAGGTTGGTGGCGATAGATGTGGATGAGGCGGGTGAGCATGGTCCAGGTTGAGAAGAAGGCGATGAAACCCATGGCTAACAGGATGGTTGCCTCGCCCAAGAATAGGCCAACGAAGAGGATGACGACCCGTTCGGGGCGGGTCATGAGGCCGGCGCGGGTGTCGATGCCTAGCGATTCCCCCTTCGCGCGGAGGTAGCTGACGGCCTGGGACGTGGCGAGGGCGAGGATGAGCAGGGACATGAACAGGGTCAGGTTTCGGGAGTCGGGGTCGACGCGTAGGGCGTAGACGGTCAGGCCGAGGTAGAGAGCGGCTTCGCCGAGGCGGTCCATGAGGGAGTCGAGCATTGCGCCGAAGGGAGTGGTTTTGTTGGAGAGGCGGGCGAGGGCGCCGTCGAAGAGGTCCAGGGCGCCGCCGGCGAGGAAGACTAGGGCGCCGATTCGGAGGTGTCCCATGGCAACGAGGACGGCGGCTACGCAGGTCACGAGGAAGCCCAAGAGGGTGACGGCGTTGGGGGTAAAGCCTATACGCTGCAACGCTCGCGCGCCGGGTTCCTCGACGAAGCGGAGGTTGAGGCTTCTAAGGCGTTCTCGCAGCTGCTGCACTTCGTTGCCTTTCGATGGTGGTCTGATAGTAGTCTACGACGCGGCTAGCGACTGTCCGCCAAGCGTATTGATTGACGTCTGCACGGCCATTGGCTCCCAACTTCCGGCGCAGGTCCGGGTCTTTGACCAGGCGGGCCAGAGTGGCGGCCAAGCCTTCGCCGTCCTGAGGAGGGGCGAGAAGACCCTGGTGGCCGTCGGTAACGACGTCGGCGTAGCCCTGGATGTGGGAGGCGACGATGGGCTTTGCGGCGGCCATGGCTTCCAGCAGGACGATGCCGAAGCTTTCTTTGCCGATGGCGGGGGAGCAGAAGATGTCGGCGGTCTGGTAGTAGCGGGGGAGCATCTTGTGGTCGACGGCTCCTACGAAGACCACGTCTTCGAGGCTGCGTTCGGCCAGGATGCGGTAGCAGTATTGGTCGGGGTGGCCGGGGCCAACCACTGTGAGGCGGGTGTTGGGGAAGTGCGACTTGAGGCGGCTGTAGGCGTCGAGGAGGTAGCGGAGGCCTTTTCGTTTTTCGAGGCGGCCGACAAAGAGGATGTTGATTTTTCCGTCCCGGAATTCCGGGATGGGAGGCACGTCGGCGGCGAAGAAATCCAGGTCTATGCCGTTGGGAATGATGGTGTAGTCCTGGGGGAAGAAGTGTTGGACGTGGCTGAGGGCGGCGGGGGAGACGGCGATGCGGCCGTTGAGGCGTTGGAACCAGTGCTTGAGGATGGGACTGCTCCAGCGGTACATGCGGGTGCTACCGTGGAAGGCGTGGAAGGTGCCGATGTTGACGGAGTTGGAGCACTGGAGCACGGCGAGGGGCAGGTAGGGGGCGAGGGGCTCGTGGAGGTGGATGACGTCGAACTTCTCCTCGTGGAGGATGCGACGCACCCGCCGGTAGAGCCAGGCCGAAAGGGATATGCGGGCGATGGAGCCGCCGCTTGGGATGGGCACACTCCGGCCGAGGGGGATGAAATTCTGCTCTTGGCCGTCGATTCTAGAGGGAGAGAAAGGGGCGAGAATCTTCACAGAGTGGCCCATGTCCGTCAGTTGGTGGCTCAACTGAGAGATATGGGCGGTTACGCCACCAGGCCAGGTGAAGTCGTAAGGCGACACCAGGGCGATCTTCATCCAGTGACCTCGCGCAGGAATGTCATCTAACCCTCCAGGTCTAGCCGTCGGAGATGAAGTCCTCCACCATCTGCCGGGCCACATCGTCGGTGTACTGGATGGGCGGAGACTTCATGAAGTAGGCGCTGGGGCCGACGACGGCTCCGGATTCGCCTCTATCCATGGCGAGCTTGCAGCAGCGAACGGCATCCACTACGACGCCAGCGGAGTTGGGACTGTCCCAAACTTCGAGCTTGAGTTCCAGGTTGATGGGCGCTCCGCCGAAGGTGTGGCCCTCCATGCGAATGTAGCACCATTTTCTGTCTTGCAGCCAGGGGACGTGGTCGCTGGGGCCGATGTGGATGTTGCTGGATGCTATTTCATCGTCGAACTGGGAGGTTACGGCGTTGGTCTTGGAAATCTTCTTGGAGGTGAGCCTCTCCCGCTCGAGCATATTCAGGAAGTCCGTGTTGCCGCCAAAGTTAAGCTGGTAGGTCCTATCGACGGTGACGCCGCGGTCGTGGAACAGGCGTGTGAGGACGCGGTGGGTGATGGTGGCGCCGAGCTGGGACTTGATGTCGTCGCCAATGACGGGAAGGCCGCGGTCTTTGAAGCGGGTTTGCCAGTAGTCCTCGCGGGCGATGAATACGGGGATGCAGTTGATGAAGCCGCAGCCGGCATTGAGGATCTGCTCCACGTACCACTTGGTGGCGTTTTCGCTGCCCACGGGGAGATAGCTGATGACGACGTCGCACTCCCGATCTTTGAGGATCTGGATAACGTCTGCGGTGGGGCCGGGGGCCTTCTTGACGACGCCTTCAACGTACTTGCCGAGGCTGTCGTGGGTCATACCGCGGTCGACCTTGACGCCGGTCAGGGGAACGTCGGCGAAACGGATGGTGTTGTTGGGCTCGGCGACGATGGCTTCGGAGAGGTCTTTGCCGACTTTGTTTTTGTCGATGTCGAAGGCGGCGACGATGTTTATGTCGCCGATTTCGTAGCCACCGATGGTGGGGTGCATGAGGCCGGGGATGGTTTCGTCGTCGGGAATCTCGCGGTACTTGTGGATACCCTGGACGAGGGATGAGGCGCAGTTGCCCACGCCGATGATAGCAACGTTAATTTTTCCCAATCAGATGCTCCTTACTGTGGACGGCCGGAACCGTTGATGAGTATTAGTTGATGAATATCAAGTGATGCATTGTAGCAAGTATGGACGGGCGTCTCAAGCGGGGAGGGGTTTGGAG
>CAYNJI010000045.1:0-7790 GCA_964397605.1 uncultured Dehalococcoidia bacterium
GGCGCACTTTGTCTCAGGATGGTGGCTGCAGATTACGAGTAATTGGGTGTGGGGATATTGCAGGTGGTCCGCCACGATAGATCTGGTGTTTCTTGATTTGTTTTTCTAATCAAATGCAGGAGGGAGAAGACAAATCTGAGGGTGAAATGAGCTTTATGCTTCATATTCTGTCAATATTGCCAGGTAAGTCGACATCATATATGTGACCAAAGACGATATGCGAAAGAGAGCAATCGTTTTTCGTCTAGAAAAATTTGGGGAAACGAATGTCGTGGGCGCTAATCTCCGGCTCGAAAGCCCATCGACTCCAGGGTTTTGCCGAGGGCTTCCAGGCAATCAATGATATCCGGCTCCAACACGGCGCCCAGGTGCCCGATGCGGATAATTTTTCCCTCGAGCTCGCCCAATCCTCCGCCCACAACCACGCCGTGCTCTAGACGGAGGGTGTTTACCAGAGCCTTGGCGTCGATGCTTGACGGAATGCGGACGGCGGTAACGGTGTTGGAGGCGCAATGGTCGTCGGGAAGGAGCTGGAGGCCGAGGGCCTTAACGCCACGGCGGGTCATATCACCAAAGTAGGCGTGGCGGGTGTAGGTCTCCTCCAACCCTTCTTCCAGCAAAACGTCCAGAGAGCGGTCAAGGGCGTAGAAGAGGGGCAGATTGGGGGTGAAGGGCGTCTGGCCCCGCTCCAGATAGGTCTGGGTGGTCGCGAGGTCGAAGTAGAAGCTGGTGGCCGTTGCGCTCTTGCGGGCCTCCCAAGCCTCGGGACCGAAGCTGATGAAAGAGAGGCCGGGGGGCGTGAGGAAGCCCTTCTGAGAGGCGGTGGCGACAACGTCGCAGCGCCACCGGTCTACGGGAAGGGATACACAGCCGAGGCTGCTGATGGCGTCCACCAGAAGGAGTTTATCGAATTCCCCCTTGACCACGGCAGCGATAGCTTCCAAGTCGTTGATGACGCCGGTGGAGGTCTCGTTGTGGGTGACAAGAACGGCTTTTACGTCCGGCTGGGCTTCGAGGGCCTGGCGAATTGTGGGAACGTCCGCGGCAGTCCC
The DNA here is from genome assembly GCA_964397605.1 of uncultured Dehalococcoidia bacterium. GTDB lineage: Bacteria > Chloroflexota > Dehalococcoidia > Lucifugimonadales > JAPULR01. The sequence goes on from CAYNJI010000045.1 coordinate 1,053, forward strand.
CCACTCAAAATCCAGGCGGGTGACGGAAGCGCCCACAGCCTCGGCCATGTCGGCGTAGCGGCGGCCAAAGGAACCGGTGACGGCGGCTATTACCTCGTCGCCGGGAGAGAGGGTGTTGACCAGAGAGGCTTCCAGTGCCCCGGTGCCGGAGGCGGTGAGGATGTAAAGATCGTTGCCGGTCTGGAAGACGCGCTTGAGCCGCTCGGTGACGCTATACAGAAGCTCCTTGAACTCCGGCCCACGATGGTTGATCATGGGGCTGCTCATGAGTTCCATGATTTCATCCGGGCAGGGCGTCGGGCCCGGGATTCTAAGATTCTGCTTGGGGATTTTCACGTCGCCTCCTTAACCGGCAAGGACGGTTTGAAACCGCCCCCTTCAGGGACATATCTTCGTCTTCATTACTGGCGTACGTCCAGGTCCGCCAGACGAGCGAACCGGCGTCGGCCCACCCGTATGACTGCTCCGTCTCGAAGCTGAATCCACGGCTCACGGTGCCGCCGCTCGTCTACTTCCACTGCCGACTGGGAGAGAAGGCGCTTGGCCTCACCCTTAGACTTGGCCAGCCCGGCGGCCCAAATCAGGTCGACGGCGGCAACCCGGTCGCGCTGCTCGGAGGGGCTTATCTGCCTAGTCTCGTCCGATGTGTCAATCGGGTAGACGCACACGACGGAGGGGGAAATTCGGAAGCCAACTTGGGGGATATCCTGGGGGAGCTGTCGACGCTGCACCGTGCGCTCGAAGTGGGTCCGGGCGTCCAGAACATCGTCATGGGGATAGAACTGGCCAGTCACCTCAGCGGCCAGCCGCTTCTTCAGGTCCATGGGGTTCACCGAGTCGGTCTCGATGGCCCGTCGCATTTCGTCCAGTTCCGGAGGTGAAACGTCTGTCAGGTATTCGAAATAGTCTAGCATCAGACTGTCGGCGATGGACATGAGCTTGCCGAACATCTCGAGGGGAGGATCATCCACGGCAACATAGTTATCCAAGCTCTTGCTCATCTTCTGCACGCCGTCGGTGCCCACCAGCAGGGGCATGAGGAAGCACTGCTGGGGCTTCTGGCCCATCATGGACTGGAGCTGGCGGCCCACTAGCAGGTTGAACTTCTGGTCGGTGCCGCCAAACTCCACGTCGGACCGGATGGCTACGGAGTCATAGGCCTGGAGAAGGGGATAGAGGAATTCCGTTATGGCGATGGGCCGGTTAGCCTTATAACGGCGGGCGAAGTCGTCCCGCTCCAGGAATTGGGCGAGGGTGAAGCGGCGGGTGAGATCCAGGACGGTGGCGAGGGTGAACTTGCCGAACCATTCGCTCTGGAGCACTGTTTCAGTTCGGTCTTCGTCCACTACCCTGAAGAATTGCTGAAGGTAAGATTGGGCGTTGGCCATGACCTGCTCGTGGGTGAGCATGGGGCGGGTGACGGACTCCCCGCTGGGATCGCCAATCTGGGCCGTCCAGTCCCCTACGATGAGAACGACTTTGTGGCCCAGTTCCTGAAGCTGTCGCAGCTTGCGAAGGCCAACAACGTGGCCAAGGTGGATGTCCGGCCTGCTTGGGTCGAAACCCATCTTTAGCCTGAGGGGTTTGCCCTCCTGAAGGAGGCGAACGAACTCCTCCTCCACAATTATCTCCACCACGCCCCTTCGCAGCACACGTTGAAGAACGGCGTCGTCCAACTTCATGGCCCCCCCTCCCTACCAGAGAGGACGGCCCGGGCTTGATCCACGTCCCGCTCCATCTGCCGAACGAGTCCGGAAACCGATTCGAAATACTGCTCGTCGCGGAGGAGGCGAACGAACTCGACGTCAAGGGTCTCTCCGTAGAGATCACCGTCGAAGTCCATTACGTAGACCTCGACGAAGCGGGGGCCGCCGCCGAAAGTGGGCCGGACGCCGATGCTCGTGGCGGAAGGTCTTTTCTCGCCCTGAAAGCGGGCCCAGGTGGCGTAGATGCCATGCTTTGGGGCGAGCATGCTGTCATCGAGGGCGAGGTTGGCAGTGGGGAATCCAAGCTCCCTGCCGCGTCGATCGCCCTCCACGACAACGCCCCGGAGGACGAAGGGACGGCCCAACATTCGGGCCGCGTCCACAACCCGACCGTCGCTGATCATTTTGCGGAGGACACGGCTTCTGATAGGCTGACTGTCCACGGCTTTGGGTTCCAGCACCTGTACACGGAAGCCCAATTGGTTTCCCATGGCGCGCAGGGCAGGAATATCGCCTTCTCTTCGATGTCCCAGGGCAAAGTCCGGGCCTACAACCAGGGCCTTCATCTTTAGGCTTGCGACCAGCATCTCGACGAAATCCCGAGCCCGCACAGCCGCCAACTCCCAGGTGAAATTCAGTGCCACCAGGAGGTCCACGCCCTGGGCCTCAATGAGGGCCTTGCGTTCTTCCCAGGGGGTGATGTATTCCACCTCCGCCCCGCGAACAAGCACGGAGCGGGGCTGGTTGCGAAAGACAATGGCACAGGTTTGGAGATTGTCGGCTTGGGCGGCAGCCTTGAGACTTCGGAACAGGTGTTGATGGCCCCGGTGAACGCCATCGAAAGTGCCAATGGTTACCGCAGTGCCTTTGGAGGGGCAGACGCCCTTTAGCTGATGCTCAACGGACACGTGGATCTGCTCCAGTCCTTGCTCTGTTTGCGGAACTCATGGGTTGGCGACGTGCAAGGATGGTAGCACAGAAGGGAAAGGGGTAGCAATCACGCAGCGCCAGTAGACGGGTCGATTTGTCAGGTGCGGACACGTTCCAGAAACCGGTTTCCCGCTTCGTAGTCCCTGGCCCCTCGCGGGCCGATGGGCGGCACTAGGTAGAGGGTATCGATCCCTTCCCGGCGAAGCCCCTCCCATACTTCCATCGCTATATCCTCGCCGGAACGCCCACGCTCCAACTGCCGCTGATAGTGGGGAGGGACGGGAGAGAAAGCGATCCGGCCAGGCCAAAGGATCTGCAGGCCATAGAAGACCGGCGCCGCCAGCGGCTCGCCGGCTGCGGCTTCGTAGGCGACCTCGAAGGCCCTCTTTTGCTGCGGATCAAAGACGGGCTGGGTGACGAAGAATTGCGCCCCGGCTTCCATCTTCTTGCGGGTCAGGCGCGCTGCATCCTCGACGTCTTGGCCAAGGTCGATGACGCCTCCGACGCATAGGTTTGCGGCGCTCTCCAAGGGGCGGCCTCGACGGTCGAGGCCATTGTTCATGTTTCGGACTGTGCGCATCAACTCTGTAGGGCGCATGGTCCCGATACCGCCAGCTCGCCGGGGTTGAACCACGGGGAAGGGGTCGCCTCCAAGGACTAGCAGATTCTCCAGCCCCAGGGTCGAGGCTCCCAAGACGTGGCTTTGGAGGGCCAGTGGGTTCATGTCCCGCACAGCCAGTGTGAACAGCACGTCGCGGCCAGTGTGCCGGCGGATGAGGTGGGCGGTTATGGCGGAGTCTGCGCGGGGGACGCGGCCGGGGTTATAGTTCACGGAAATGAAGTCGGCGGCCAGACTGCGGGCGGCTTCAAGGAAGTCGAGGGAGGCGCCGCGGGGAGGGGAGAAATCGCAGATAACCAAGGGTCGGCGTCCCTTGGAGTGGTATGCTTCAGTTATCTTCGTCACGGTGGTGCCTCGACGAAATGGTAGCACAAGCTTAGAGGGTCAGCCGGGAGGCGAACAGCGGGAGGTTGCGGCAGTCGGTACAAAGTACACACGACCGGCGGGGCTGCGTATCAATTATTACCATGACTGCGGGAGGATTGGCGCAAGGAAAACGAGATTCTTCGCTGGGTTCAGAGTGACACGTGGGAGAAAACACGAATGGCGTCTACCGGTGTGCATGCAAAAGATGAAGGCACCGATGGTATAATCCAGCCCGCCTACTTTGCACCGAGCCGCGACGATATGGAAAACCGCCTCTACAACGATCTGGCCCACCTGTGGCCCTTGCTGGACCCGCCGGAAGAGTACGCCGAAGAAGCGTCTTTCTGGCGTCAGGCCCTGAGGGAGAAACTCGGACCGGGCCGTCACAACGTGTTGGAGCTAGGCGTTGGCGGCGGCCATCTACTTTCCCACCTCACCGGCGACGTTCAGGCTACGGCGGTGGATATTTCGCCGCAAATGCTGGCCAACTCCCAAGCCCTGAACCCAGGCGTGGCGCATCATGTGGGGGACATGCGTTCCGTGCGGCTGGGCCACCTCTTTCAAGCCGTTCTCATTCACGACGCCATCTCCTATATGCTCACGGAGGAAGACCTGTCGGCTGCCTTCGCCACGGCCCGTGCACACTTGCAGCCTGGTGGAATCCTCATCACCGTGCCTGACTGGTTTGCAGAGACCTTTAGTGGCACCACCGTCGAGCACCACACCCGTATCGCGGGCGACGTGGAATTCACCTATATCCAGTACATCACGGATGTGGACCCATCGGACTCCACGGTGGAGACGGTGTTCGTCTACTTCATCAAGAAGGACGACCGGTTGGAAGTGGAGACGGACCGGCACGTCACGGGCCTCTTCCCTCTGGCCACCTGGCAAAATTTGTTGGCTCGGGCGGGCTTCGAGGTGGAGACGAAGCCCTATCCGGTGTACGACGACGACGGCGAAGGTTATCTTCTAGTGGCGACTCTGACAGGGTGAATAGAAGGCCCTGATAGCTCGGCTTGTGATCCACGGCTGGGTCGTTAAGCGCAGACCCTAGAGATTCTTCAACTCCGCCTCACCAAGAATGGCAACGCGGTGAGGCTGTCTGGGTTATCTAGGAGAGGTCTACGATGTCTAGGGGCGGGGCTTCGTCGATGATGCCTTTCTCCGCAGCCAACCGATAGAGGGTCTCCAAGGCTTTCCGTCCTTCTTCCCCAAAGTCGACCGTATCCTCGTTGACGTACATGCGGACGAATCGCCGACCGGTCTCCCTATCGATGCCCCGTCCGAATTGAAGAGCATAGTCCAATGCGTCATCTTCGTGGGCGCGGGTGTAGATGATGGCGTCCTGAAGGGCCTTCGCTACCTTCCAGCCCAGGTCATCTCCCAAGCGACGGTGTACCATGTCGAGGCCGAGGGGAATGGGCAGACCGGTCTTCTCGAACCACCATTGGCCCAAGTCCAGAACCCGGTGAAATCCCAATTCGTTCGAGCGTATCTGGCCCTCATGGATGAGAACCCCGGCGTCCACCTCTCCCCGCTGGACCGCGCCGTCAACGGCGTCAAAGTTGAGGAAGACAGGTTCGAAGGGGGCTTGCATGCGTATCTGAAGGAGCATGTAGGCGGTGGTGTGGCGGCCAGGCAGGGCGATTCTCTTGCCTGCCAGTTCTTCAGCATTCATGGGGGTCTTTGAGACTAGGGCAGGGCCGTAATTTCGGCCCACGGAGGAGCCGCAAGGCATTATGCGGTAGTGCTGCGCTACCTCCGGATATACGGCGGCGGAGATGGCGGTGACCTCCAGATCCCCCCGCTTGGCCCTGACGTTGAGGGCCTGGATCTCCTCCAGCACGTGCTCGATGCGATAGCCCTCCACGGTGATAATCTCCTTGGCGAGGGGATAAAACATGAAGGCGTCATCGGCGTCGGGGCTGTGACCGACTCGAAGGACTTGCATGGGGACGCTCCTTTCCGGTATTACGGCGGGGTGGGGATATCAGGAAGCGGCGGCCGGCTGGGCCACGGGGCCTTCGAACCGGGCAACTACATCGTACATAGTGGTGCGCTGGGCAGGGACGAAGCCCGACTCACGGATGAGGGTCTTGACCTCGTCAACGGTGGTGCGATTGTAGAAGCCCGCCTCCTGCATCACGTTTTCGTCGAAGAGGGTGCCGCCGAAGTCGTCTCCACCGAAGTGCAGGGCTACCTGGCCCGTCTTCTTACCTTCGGAGAACCAGGAGGCCTGTATGTGTTGAACGTTGTCCAGATAGAGGCGGGATAAGGCGATAGTTCGAAGATAACGGTTGGGGCCTGCCTCGGCGCCCACCCGACTGTCGAGGGCCGTGTTGGCCTTCTTGAAGCTCCAGGGGATGAAGGCGGTGAACCCACCCGTTTCATCCTGAAGGGCGCGGACGTGCTCCAGGTGCTCAATGATGTCTTCGTCCTTCTCCAGGTGGCCGTACATCATGGTGGCGGTGGTGCGAAGACCCAGCCGATGGGCCTCCAGATGCACCTGTGTCCACTGGTCTACAGTACCCTTGGGGAAGAGGCGGCTTATCTTGTACTTGACGGTGTTGGAGAGAATTTCGGAGCCGCCCCCGGGGATACTCTCCAAGCCCGCGTCCTTGAGTTCCGCGAGCACGTCGCGGACGGATAGGCCGGAGACCTGGCTCATCTTCATTACTTCCGGGGCAGAGAAGAAGTGGGGATGCACCTGGGGATAGCGGCTCCGGCATTCGCGCAGTAGGTCCGTGTAGTAGCTTAGAGGCAGTTTGGAGTTCAGGCCACCCTGCATGAGCACAGTTGTAACGCCCTTTTCGGCGGCTGCGCCGATCATGTCCATAACCTCGTCCACGGAATGGGTATAGGCGTCGGCGTCCCGCTCCGTGCGGTAGAAGGCGCAGAAGGTGCAATAGGCGTCGCAGACGTTTGTGTAGTTGAGGTTGGTGTCCACGACGAAGGTCACGACGGACTGCGGATTGAGACGGTAGCGCACCTCCTGGGCCAGGGGCGCGAGGTCCAGAAGGTTGGCCTCCTGGAGGAGGAACAGCCCCTCGTCCTTATTCAGCCGCTCTCCGGCGGCGACTTTCTGCCTAATTGCATTCAGCATTTCTATGACTC
>CAYNJI010000046.1:0-7713 GCA_964397605.1 uncultured Dehalococcoidia bacterium
CCCCCGGTAGGGGCGTCCCTTGTGGGCGCCCTCTTCCCCAACCCCTATGCCATCCGCCCATTGCCTAAAATCTCCTCTCCCTGCTACCCTACCCCCATGAACAAAACCGTCTACGCCATAACCAAGATAGTGGCCGTCTAAAGACGGCACATTTATGGAAGAAAAACCCCCTTGTTTCCACAAATTTTAGAAAAACAAATACGAATCCCCAAAACAGTCGGATTCACGCCTAAATCAACCCAAAACACCACCATACTCGTTTCTAATTCAAATCCCTCCCACGCCTGAAACCAATCTTTCGTTACCCCAAAACAAATCCAAATGACCCTTCATTCTCCCTAAACGAATGGCCCCCAACTTCCCCACTACCCGCCATCCCGCTTCATGGGTTAAACTTACGTGCCCTACGTCAGAACCCTAAGAGGCGGCCTTTGGATCTAACCCTAGCCCTGATACTCTTCTTCGGCACCTCCGTCCTGGTGGTCTCCGCCGCCCGATTCCTCGTGACCTCCGCCGACGTCATTGCCATCAAGACAGGCTGGGGACATGTCTGGGTCGGCGCCCTTCTCCTGGCAGGAGCCACCTCTCTGCCCGAGCTTGTGTCCACCAGCACAGCCGCCCTCCTCGGCAACGCCGGCATGGCCGGAGGCAACGTCTTCGGCTCCAACATGCTCAACATGACCATCCTCACCCTCGCCATCGGACTCCTCGGCGGTGGGCTGGTCCTCCAAAAGATATTGCCCCAACAGCAGAGAGTCGCCTTCTTCGCCACCCTGCTCACCATAGTCGCCGTCGCTTTTGTCGCCTTGAAACTCGACGTCAAGTGGTGGATTGTAAGCCCGGCCGCTCTCATCATCCTGGCCATCTACATCGCCGGCTCCTGGCGCCTCTTCACGGAAAGCACAGATACAGAAGAGGAAGACAAAGCAACCACCCAACGCTCCCTGCGCTGGGGATGGACCGTATTCGCCCTCTCCTCCGCCGTCATTTTCGTCGCCACCTACTTCCTCACCCGCGGCGCCTCCGACATCGCCGACATTACCGGCATCGGTGGAAGCTTCATCGGCGTTTTGGCCCTCGCCTTCGTCACCTCACTGCCGGAAGTCTCCACCTCCATTGCCGCCTTCCGACAGAATGCCCCCAACCTGGCAGTCTCCAACCTCTTCGGAAGTAACTCCTTCAACATCCTTGTCCTGGCTATAGCCGACCTGTTCTACAACGAAGGTTCCCTATTCGGCGACATGGACAACGGCGCACTTATAGCCGGCCTCTCCGCCATCCTGATAATGTCCCTCAGTATCTGGATGCTTCTGGTTAAGAGGCCCGTCAGAATTCTCTCCTTCACGGAACCGAGCATGGTGCCTATGACGGCCCTATACGGCGCAGGGCTGTTCCTGGTGTTCTACTTTGGCTAGCCCCGCCCCAGAAAACAGGCCGGACGCCGAGGAACCCATCGGCAAAGCCCCTTCGAACCGTCCGGACGCATCCCCCCCTGCTGCGGGCAGCGTTACTCCACCGACCCAGCGCTCACTTGGCCTCATGTTGGGACTGGCCGCCGGCCATGGTATAAAGCACTTCTACTCCCAGGCCTTCCTACTGCTCCTTCCCGCCGTCAAGGTCTACCTCGGCCTCAGCGACATTGAAATCGGCCTCATCGGAAGCACCCGCACCATATTCGGCGCCGTGGTGAACATTCCCGCCGGCATCATGGCCGACATGTGGCGAAGCAAGGTGGGCCTCATGCTCACCGCCAGCCTCACTTCCCTTGCCATCGGCTATCTGATTATCGGCGCAGCTCCCAGCTACTGGTTGCTGCTTCTCGGCGTGGCCATCACCGGCGCTGGCGCGTCCATATGGCATGCCCCCGCCTTCGGCACCCTGGCCGTCGCCTACCCCAACAAGCGCGCCACCTCCTTCGCCGTCCACCGCATGGGCGGCTCCTCCGGTGACAGCCTGGCCCCCCTGGTAATGGGCGTCATTCTAGGAGGCTTTGCCTTCTGGGGTCTGGAGTGGGACGGCCTGCAATGGCGCACCCTCTCCTACTTCCTCGTCATACCGGCCGGCCTGGCTGCCTTCGTAGTCCTGCTGAGTTTCCGAAACATTGAGGGCGCTTCGAGAGACAGCCCCGACTTCCGATCCTACCTCCGGTCCGCCCGCACAATGCTCAGCAACACTACCGTTCTCGGAATGGTCGGCATCTCCGGCGTCCGCTCCATGGCTCACAATAGCCTGACCATCTTTCTCGTTATCTACATGAGCGAAGACCTGAACTTCTCTGAGTTCAAAATTGGCTATCACGTAGCATTGCTCACCCTCTTTGGCGTCGCCTCCTCCCCCGTGCTGGGCTTGATTTCCGACCGTGTCAACCGGCGTCCCGTCATGTTCATCAGCCTATTGATCATGGCCCTGCTCATCTATTCCCTCATATTCTTTGGTAGCGGCTGGAGCTTCACCCTGATTCTGGCCCTCATCGGCCTATTCCTCTATTCCGTAAACCCCATAATGATGGCCGCCGCCATCGATGCCACCAAGAAGGGCACCGAGGCTTCCGGCGTGGCCCTCATGTTCGCCGGGTCCGCCATCTTCGGCTCCATCTCTCCCATCATCGCCGGTTGGCTCCGGGGATCCTTCGGTATGGACGGCGTATTCTACTACGCTGGCATCATCGTCACCCTCGTAGCCTTCGCCGCCCTATTCGTACCCCTCCGCAAAGCCACCGACTGACATGATTATTCCCTCCCAGCCCAGCCTTTGGACAAATCCCTTCGCCCCAGTTTCACGTATGACTTTCATACACGGGGACGATAGCGAATACCCAAGACCCGTTGCCCCAAGATTCTAAAGGCGATAGAATTCAGCGCACACAAAAACGAGGCGAAGCCTTAGCACCATGATCGACACGCTTGTACAGAAGGCCAGACCCTACAAAGGCTACGGACTCGCCTTCCTCGTGGGTGCCCTGGCCCTTCTGGCCTCCTTCTTGGCCGCCATCTCCACAGGCGAAGAAGGTCTCACCGGCGGCCTCAATGGCTTCATAGAAGGACTCTCCGGTAGCTCCAGCTCCAGATTGGACAGCTTCGGCTCCTTCCTCCCCCTGGGCCTACCCTTCGCCGCCGGCATGGTCTCCACCGTCAACCCCTGCGGTTTCGCCATGCTCCCCGCATACCTAGGGCTGTACGTTGGGTCCAACGACGCCCAGGCCAATATGCCAAAGAAGCTATCCCGCGCCCTGCTGGTAGGACTGGTGGTCACCTCCGGCTTCATACTTCTTTTCGGCCTCACCGGGACCATCGTCAGCGCCGGAGCCCGAGCCGTCATTTCCGCCATCCCCTGGATAGGTCTCAGCATTGGCATCATACTGGTGGCAGTGGGATCGTGGATGCTGGGCGGCGGCAAGCTCTACACCGCCTTCGGCAGCCAGGCCGCCTCCCGCATCGGCACACCGGGCCAAGTCAGCGTCAAGGAATTCTTCCTCTTCGGCCTGAGCTACGGCATCGCCTCCCTCAGCTGCACCCTTCCCATCTTCCTTTCCGTAATAGGCGTCTCCCTGGCGGGCACCAACTTCGCCACCACCATTAAGCAGTTCGTCCTCTACGCTCTGGGCATGGGCCTCGTCATCATCCTGATGACCGTCAGCATGGCCATCTTCAAAGAGGTAATGGTCCGGTTCTTGCGAAGGACCCAGCCCTTCGTGCAGCCCGTCAGCGCCGTCTTCATGATGGTAGCCGGCTGTTACATCGTCTACTACTGGATGACCCTGGGCCGTAGCCTCCTCTAACCACCCCACAATTCATCTCATCCAGCCCCCGAAAATCCTCGTCACCACCTCATTGACATCCCGACTCGTCTGGGTTTAGCATGGACGTACTAGAGACGGAGGTTCCATGCTCGCTGCCTACCAAAACCCGGTGTGCCTAACTGCATCTAAGTGCAGCTGCCAAAACACAGCGAGGGTTGGTTTCTCCTTTTCTTTAGCATACAGTTCGTCATAGGATTGGTGCTTGTAGTTGATTACGTGGGGCCGGATTCAAGAATATGGCCCGACAGGATAGTAGAAGTTCTGAAATTGATGCCGTATGTCATAGTCGTTGGCGCGACTACGACAACGATGGCAGTGGAGGTAGTATTTATGCTTGCTGAACAATATCTGCGAAGAAGATTCCAGGAAGGCAAAGAGGAAGGGCTGGAGGAGGGCAAACAGCAAGGGTTGGAGAAGGGCAAACAGGAAGGTCACCGAGAGCTGTCTGAGAAGGTTCGGGCGTGGAATGAGCGCCGCCTGGAAGCTGAGCGTCTAGGGAAAAAGTTCAACGAAGCGCCCCCCATCGACCACTAGCGGTTTGCCGCGTTAGTTGAAAGAAATTTCTATGCTCGGACTGGCAGAACGTTATCTGCGAAGAAGATTCCAAGAAGGCAAGGAGGAAGGGCTGGAGGAGGGACTTCAGAAAGGCAAACAAGAAGGGCGACGGGATCTGTCCGAGAAAGTACGAGCTTGGAATGAGCGTCGCCTGGAATCTGAGCAGCGGGGTGAGGAGTTCAACGAGCCGCCGCCCATTGACGATTAGACGGTTGTAGGCCGCCCAGGTGTGGGCAGACATGTCCGGACTGTCTTAACAATTCGTGCGGAGAATATACCAATAGCGGCGTGGGTCTCAAAGAAGCAGCGCAGCGTTTGGACGCGCGTGTATAAGATAGACAACCTGTCTCCGCTTACCACCTCAACCTAACACCCAAGAATTAGGCGTTAAAGCAGCGTTGTGCCTCTTGGGCCACGTGGTCACGCAGCTCCGGCGGCAGCGTGGGAAGCGTTCCTGCCACAGAATTCTGAAGAATCCGCTCGGGCCGGGTACTGGAGGGTATCAGAATGCCGATGCGCGGGTCGGCGAGAACCCATGCCAGCAACGCTTGCGGCCAAGTGGTGATGCCAAACTCCGCCAGGGGCGATAGGTCCGGCTGCTCCTTCAACTCTTTGGCGAGGGCGCCGGAGCCCAGGGGCCGCATGACGATTACGCCTATACCCATCTCCTCGGCGAGGGGCAACATCTCTTCCTCGGCCTCCCGCTCCAACGCATTGTAGGAGATCTGTATAGTTTGGATGCGACCCGTCTTCATTATCTCCATCATCTCAGGGAAACCGGGAGGATAGGTATAGGTGACTCCGATCAGGTCAATCTTGCCACCGTCCCTCAACCCCTCCAGATAGGGCAGATGGGTGCGCCAGTCCACCATGTTGTGAATCTGAAAGACCTCGATGTGGTCCGTTTTCAGCAGTTCGAAGGAACGGGTTATCTGGCGTTGCCCAGTCTCGCGGCCAACAGCCCAGACCTTCGTAGCGAACTGGAATTGGCTGGTCTTACCCTCCATGGATACGCCGAGGCATTGTTCGGCGCGCCCGTACATGGGAGAGGTGTCTATGAAGGTGGACCCTGACTCGATGCAGCTATCGATTATATGACGCCGGACGTCCAAGCCCTCTTCATCTTCCACGTTGAAGGTACTGGCGCTGCCCATGCCAATGGCGGGCACCTCCAGGGTTGCAAGCATTCTCGTGTTCAAATTCTACCTCCCAATGATGATGTTGGATGGACGACTCGGCCAGACTATGTGCAGCGTTCCGTTTCCTTCTCTATGTAAGTGCGAAGCTCCGGCGGAAGGACGGGTATCTCCCCCGGCAGGGCATTTTCGATGATACGGCTCGGCTTAGTGGTGGCGGGAATAGGCACACTGACTCTAGAGTCGGCCAGAAGCCATGCCAGGGCCGCCTGGCCCCAGGTCCGAATCCCGAATTCCTGGAGGGGACCCAAGTCCGGTTGTCGCTTCAGCCCTGTCGCCAGCAATCCCTTGCCCGTGGGTCTCATAACCACCACGCCCATGCCCAAGCTTTCCGCTAGGGGCAGAATCTCATCCTCCACGGCCCTATCCTGGATGTTGTAGGAGATCTGGATGGTGTCGACGCGGCGGGTCTTCATAATGTGCATCATCTCTGGGAACATATCAGGGTAACCGTACGTGATGCCAATGAGACCGATGCGTCCCTCAGACTTCAGCTGCTCTAGATAAGGCAGGTGGGTGCGCCAGTCGACGAGATTATGAATCTGAAGTAGATGGATATAGTCGGTTCGGAGCAGCTTGAAAGAGCGTTCAATCTGGGCGCGGCCCGTCTCCTTGCCGGAACTCCATACCTTGGTCGCCAGCAGAAACTTGTGCGCTCGGCCGTCCATGGTTTCGCCCAAAACCCGTTCGGCGCGGCCGTACATTGGGGAGGTGTCAATGAAGGTGACGCCCTTTTCCAAGCACCGGTCCATTATCTTGCGCCGTACTTCGATGTCCTCCTGGGAGTGAACGTCGAAAGTTTGGGCGCTGCCCATGCCGATGGCGCTGACCTGAAGGCCGGCGAGGTTTCTGGTTCGCATGAAGCTACTTCCTATTCTGAGGGGTGGTCGGGCCATTATACCGCATATTTTGCCAGGCTGAGGGGCACAGTCTCCGAATGTGCTAAAGTAATATAAATACCCTTGAAACAGATAAGCCTAGGAGAGAAGCATGACCTACGCTGACGGGGTTATGAGCAAGACGGATAGAAACCTGTGGAACGCCATCATCGCGGAGGCAATGGCGCTGCTGAAATACAACGCCTACGCGGTTAAGGCGCTGGAAGAAGGACATCCGGAGATTGCCCAGATCTTTCAGGAAACCGCCGGAGCGGAGAGCATCCACGGGATGAATCATCTGCGCACGGCGGGAGCGGTGAAATCTTCCCTGGATAATCTGAAGGAAGTGACAAGAGGGGAAGCCAAAGAGATAAGCAGCCGCTATCCTCGGATGATTCGGGAGGCCCTGGACGAAGGACGGCGGGACGCCGCCCGGGCATTCACTGTGGCCATGGATAGAGAGCGGCACCACCTTGAGAACTTCATGAAGGCCACCGACGACCTAACGGCAAAGCTGCAACGGATGGAGGACGCAGACAGGCCCATTCTGGTACCAACGGCAGTTCAGGAAGATGCCTCGGTGGAATCCGCGGTGCGGGCAGTGGACGCGACAGAGCGTCACGATGCTCACCACATCATGAGGGCGGAGAGCGAGTTCCCCCAAGCCGTGCAGGAAGTGGCCACGGAACGGTGGCGGGTGGCGGCCTTCGGTCGAATTAGGGAGGTGGTGTTCGGCGCCCAGGACGGGTTGATAAGCACGCTGGCGCTGGTGACGGCGGTGGCCGCGGCAGTTCCGGACAAGAGCACGGTGGTCATCGCGGGCTTGGCCGGCGCGTTGGCAGGCATGATTTCCATGGGAACAGGCACCTATCTGGGTTCGAAAGCGGAGCGTGAGGTCTTCCAGGCGGAGATTGAGAAGGAAGCCAAGGAGCTGGAAGAGAATCCGGCAGAAGAAATGGCGGAGCTGGTGTTCTTATATCACCAGCAGGGCTTGAGCTATCACGAGGCGCGAGAAATGGCGGAGCACATAGCCTCAGACAAGGAGTTGTGGCTGCGGACGCTGGTTGAGAAGGAGTTGGGCATCGACCCGGACCTCGCCACTAGTCCGGTGAAGGACGCTCTAACCATGGGCGGTACCTTCATCCTGGCGGCCATGATACCGATAATCCCGTACTTCTTTACGGGCGGCAACTTGGCCATAGGGGTCTCGGCGGGGGCTACTCTGGCGACTCTGTTTGCATTGGGCATAGGGAAGGGCCGGCTGGTGCAAAGGTCTCCACTGCTT
>CAYNJI010000047.1:0-7644 GCA_964397605.1 uncultured Dehalococcoidia bacterium
TGGTCCTAACGCCCTTGGTGTCGTACAGGTCCTTGTGGGCCATGGGGATGCCGTGCAGGGGGCCTCGATAATTGCCGGCGGAAATCTCGGCCTCGGCGGCCCGGGCCTGGGCGAGGGCTTCGTCTCCCAGGAGGGTAACGTAGCTCTTAATATCGCCGTCTATGGCCTCGATGCGGTCCAGAAAGGCCTGGGTAAGCTCAACGGGGGAGAGTTGCTTGGACTCTATCAGTCCCGCCGCTTCCCGTATGGTCAGGTGGTAGAGTTCGGTGGATGGCTGCGACATGGTTATAGCTCCTTAGAGTATGTTCGGCTGGTGTGGGTTGCCTTTCTGCCCGATGGCCCGCCTATTCGCCGGTCCATTCAGGCTGAAATGCCCCCGCTGCTTCCACGTCATCCACGTCCACGTCGTAGAGAGAGTCAACCTTGGGCCGGTAGTCCGTCATCGTCTCGGCCAGTGCCTTCAGCCGTTCCTCGGACACCGTGACCCCTGTCTTTCCCAACAGGGTGCGTACTTCTTCGATGCTCATGGGTTCCATATTTACCTCCCCGGAATCAAGTACATCTGCTTTCCGTCATTGCGGCCTAGTATATGGACGCCCCCGCCCTTGGGCAAGAAGACGCCGTCCAACCTCAGACAGCGGCAAGAAGACGCCGAATTAGGACTGGGCCGCGCCGTCCTCGTCGTTCAGCACCAAGCCGATGACGTTGCCTTCAGGGTCCGACATCATGGCGAAGGTCACCACCCCGGGTATCTCCGTGGGAGGCACGACGGTCTTGCCACCCAAGCTCTCCGCTCTATCAAGGGAGGCTTGAAGATCGTCTACGCCCACGTAGAACACGACTTGAGGCGCCGTCGGAGCGGCTGTCACGCCGCCGTTGATGCCGCCGGCCTGGGTGTCCACCACTCCGTAATTCATGGGGTTGTCTGCGTCAATGTTCCAGTCAAACAGCTTGCGATAGAATTCCTGGGCGGCCCCTGCGTCCTTGACCTGAATTTCAAAGTGGATCACTGGATTGGGCATTCTTCGGTTGCCTCCGGCTGCGTTTTGTAGGATATTGTTGGAAGGAGAATGGCTAGTCCTTCCCTGGAGCCAATTATACAGAGAATACGCCCGCCTGGACTGGCAACGCGGCGGCGCGAGTTTGGAGTGCAGCATGAGTGAGAGAATCGACTTCGAGCATCCGGAGTACCTGACGGACACCGCCTGGCTGGGTGAGCATCTGGGAGAGCCGGGCCTCTGCGTGGTGGACTGCGACGTGCCCGATCAGTATCAGCGCGCCCACATCCCCGGCGCGGTTTTTCAGAAAGACCACTACCAGAAGGACCCTGACACCAACCGGCTGCACATATTAGGCCCTCAGGGCTTCAAACGCCTCGCCGAGTCCCTGGGCATCGGCGGCGAAACCCTGGTCGTGGCCTACGACAACTCCCGTGGGTTGTATGCCGCCCGCCTCTGGTGGGCACTCAACCACTACGGCCACTCCAACGTCAAAGTCATGGACGGCGGCTGGCGCAAGTGGCTTTCCGAGGGCCACCCTGTAACCGACGCTCCCGCCGGAACCCCGCCGCCGGTAACCTTCACCCCCCGTGAGGACGACTCGATGATGGTTACGGCGACCGAGCTTATGGCGGACTACCGCAAGCCGGAGGTCGTCGTCTGGGACGTGAGAAGCCGGGGCGAATACGAAGGGTCCATCACCCGCGGCAACCGCAGGCCAGGCCGAATCGCCGGCGCCGTTCATCTCGAATGGCTGGAGCTGGTGGACGGTCGGACGCACCTGCTCAAGCCGGCGTCGGAAATTCGGAGCATCCTGGAGGCTAACGGCATAACGCCGGAGAAGCGTATTGACGCTCATTGACAAGCGGGAATCCGTGCGGCGCACGGCACATTCGTCCTCAAGCTTCTGGGCTACCCCGACGCTCGCAACTACGACGGCTCATGGGCCGAGTGGGGCAACCGCGACGACACCCCCATAGAAATCTAACTGCCCCGTTCCCCCTCCCGTTGTCCTCGCGGATGCGGGGACCCATCCCCCTGCCCGTCATTCCAGCGCCCCACTCCGCGTAGGGGCGGTTCGCCAACCCCCCCCCACCTTCCCCTCGCCCACCCCCCCGCACTCCCAACCAAACCACGCAACCCCGACGAATCCCCCTGCCCGTCAGCCATATGGTAGGGGCGGTTCGCGAACCGCCCGTCCCCCTCCCCTCTCTAACCACCCGTCATTCCGAGCGAAGCACAGCAGAGCCGAGGAATCTCGTTGCCTTGCCTAGGTTCGTTACGATTCGTTGTTAATTTACCCTATGGCCCTCACAACGGCTGCGGTAGCTGCAACGGCGGCAGCCATGCCAACGACTAACGTTCCAACCATCCACTTGATTAAATCTGCCTTTAGGTTCGCCAAATCCGCCTTGGTAGCCAGATGATCATAGGCCCCTTCAAGTCTGCTAACTCGGTTGGAAATTTCCTCAACCGTGGCCATTATTTCCCTCCAAACATGTGACCTAATTAGTATACACCATTTTAGCACATACTAATTCAAGGCCCGCCCCGCCATCTTCGGCAGATCCCTACACTCACACCCCCAATCGCCCTACGCTTCCCCTGCGTCAAGCATGGTTAAACTTGCCGTAACGCAGTTACCCCCGCTGGAACTCCGCCTCCTCCAGCATTCGCGCCAGAATTGGATGCGTCGCGGGCTTCCTCAGGTCCAGTGATGATATTGATATGGCCCGGAACAATACGCCGGTGCTAACTGACGCATCCACCGACTCTCCTATCTCAGGCAGTTCCACCCCGAGGGCTTGGGCCACGTAAAGTGCCGCCACCCGGCCCACCTGTGAGTCGTAGCAGCGCGTGAGAACCCGCCCCCGGTGCAGCATGACAACCCCGCTCTTGCCGCTTCGCAGAGTCACCGGCACCCGACGGCGGGGCACGTCCAGTATCCCCTCGGCGTACTCCCAGGCTTTGGTACGGCTCACTCCCACGTTATTCCCCCCATCTTGCGGACATTGCGTCGTCCGTAGTCACGGGATCGCGCTCACAAGCCCCGCGACTACTCCTCCGCCAGCCTTTCACGGACGAAGGTCAGCACCTCGTTCGCAAGCTCCAAGGCCCGCTCCGTCTCCAGATCGTCGAATACGTCAGCGGGGATTCCGCCGGGCAGATAGTTCGGGTACCTAGTCAGGTTGTAATACTTGTCCAGGTAGATAGCCCGGACTTTCAGCACGTCGAACAGCATCTCGAAGATCTTCGCATCCTCGCATAGGTCCGCCAGCGAGTGGCCCCAAACGTCCTCTGCTCCCCGGGCGTAGAGAAACCCCTTCATCGCCTTTTCGCCGCACTGCTGGGCCATGAAGCAGGCCAGGTTAAACCGCTCGTGCTCCTGCGCCAGACGTGCGTCATCCAGGTCTCGGTCCGCCTGCGCCAGCCATCGGGCGCCCTCCGCCCTACGGTTAGGCATCATAGACCACCTCCCCCATCTGAATGGCGCGCCCCAAAGTCGAGTCTGATTCGCCCAATTCGTCAAACTCCTCCGGCGTGTAAGGGAAAAAATCTACCGCCACCGAGGGCGACAGGTGGCTATAGAAGAAGTCGGGCCGCCGAACGAAGGGACGGTCGTCATCCATAACCATCACCAGCTTCAAAGAGGAGTCCGGCTCCACCGTGCCCGGGTAGAGGGGGTTCAGCAGAATTGCCCTCCTGACTCCCAACTGCGGCAGCATCGCGATTATCTTGTCCAACTCCTCTTGCAGGAGCTTCATCCGGTACTGGACGAATCCGACTCTCATGGGCATAGGCCGCTCCGGTTGTTAAATTTCTCTGAATATCTCAACGGGGCCTCCGCCTTCATGACAACTCCCAGTCCAGGATAACCATGTGCGTTTCCCTGGGGCCGTGGGCGCCGATGACCAAGGTCTGCTCGATATCCGCCGTACGGCTGGGGCCGGTGATGAAGTTCATGTAGCTGCCCGCGTCGGCGCCGTCGCGCAAGTAAGCCAGCCTACGCAGAAAATACAGGTCGTCCAGGCTCTCAAGCGTCTGAGAGGGCTTCACCAGGGCCACGTGCACCGGCGGGAGGAGGGACGTTAGTCTGCTCACTCCCCGGCGGGGCAGAATAACGACGGTGCCCGTTTCAGCGATGGCGTAGTCAACCCCGGTCACGCCCAGGTCGGCGTCGGCGGGATTGAAGATTCCAGCGCTTTCGTGCTCGCGGGCCATCACCTGCACCGATGCGCCCAGAGACGAAAGCGCGTCGTCCAGGGGCACGTCGTCAAAGACCTCCTGCACGGAGCGGACCACTTGTCGGGCCTCGATCTTCTCAGTCAGCTGATAGACATAACCAACGGCGTCCTCCACCCCCGACGCCCGATGGACGATCCAGCCCCGCAGTTCAGCCACCCGCGCCAGCTCGTCAACGTTGGCCCGGCGATTGATAGACAGCCTCTCCAGCGTCGCCTGTTCCCGCTTTTCCAGGGAGGCAGGTTTCTCCTGCAAGAGTACGTATGGACTTTCCGGCGGGCCGGCCTTTCGCCCCAAAGCCGCTCTAACCGACGCTATGAACTGTTCCGGCGGCGTCCCTAGGACCTCCTTCAACGGTCCTCCCCTTCCAGCCGTTCCGACCATATCTGGCGGAAGCTCTTATGTGGCAGAGCGGGCAGGTCCCGGGAGCGGGTCCAGCGAGAGAAGGGCGGCAGTGGCATCCGGCGAATGAATGCCCCCCTTGCGAAGGGCCATTGCGCCAAGAGGCCCAGTGTTCGAGTCAGCCCGAGCAGGCGGGGGCTGCTCATGAGCCGGCGGTAACCAGAAGCCAACACTCGGTCAGCGATAGAAGCCTTCGTCGTGCTGGACTCGGATCCCTCCGAAATCTGGGACCGCAGCTTCAACAGCATGCGCGGTATGTTTATCTTTAAGGGGCAAACGTCCCGGCAGGCCCCGCATAGGCTGGAGGCGTTGGGAAGGTCTTTGCTTCGTTCCAGTCCCACCATAACCGGGGACACCACCGCGCCGATAGGCCCGGTGTACACCCAGCCGTAGGAGTGCCCGCCGACCTTCCGGTACACGGGGCATGCGTTGAGGCAAGCGCCGCATCGGATGCAGTATAGGGCCTCTCTCAGGTCCGGGTCCGCCAACAGGCGAGAGCGCCCGTTGTCAACGATGACCAGGTGAAACTCCTCCGGTCCATCTTCGTCGTCGGACCGCTTCGGCCCGTAAACGTGCGTCACGTAGCTGCTGATGCGCTGGCCCGTGGCCGCCCGGGGCAGCAGCCGAATGAAGACGGGCAGGTCTTCCATGGATGGCACTATCTTCTCCATGCCAGTTATGGACACCAGAACCCGCGGCACGGAGGTGCAGAACCGTCCGTTGCCCTCGTTTGTAATAAGGGTCACCGTGCCCGTCTCCGCCACTAGGAAGTTGGCGCCCGTAATGCCCATGTCGGCGCTCACCAGCTTCTCCCGCAAAACCTCCCGCGCCGCGCCGGCCATGGACTCGATGTCTTTAAGGTTCGGACGGCCTATCTTCTTTCCGAAAAGCTCGGAAACTTCTTCCTTGGACTTGTGCATGGCGGGGGCGATGATGTGGAAGGGCGTTTCATTGGCCAGCTGGATGATGTATTCCCCCAGATCCGTCTCCACCGGCTCCACGCCCATGTCCTCCAGGAAGGGATTCAGGCCCATCTCCTCCGACACCATCGACTTGCTCTTGATGGCAAGCTTCAGCCCCCGTGTCTGGGCGATGTGGCCTACTATGGCGCGGGCCTCGTCGGCATCCTTGGCGAAGTGCACGTGACCGCCGTTTGCAATGACCCGTTCGCGAAGGAGTTCCAGGTAGTAGTCCAGGTTGTCGAGGGTGTGGCGCTTGATCTCCCGCCCCTGTTCCCGAAGCTCCTCCCACCGCTGGGGCGAAAGCTCCTCGATGGCCTCGGCCCTTGCGCCGTCGAAAGTGCCCATGGAGCGGCTCATGAAGGACTGGAGCTTGGCGTTGGCCAGGACGCGAGCGGAGGCCTGGCGAAATTCTTGAGTCTTTACTTCCGACATCTAGCAGTCCTCTCGCAGAAGCCCGTTTGTGGATAGCCGGGGGTTCTTGAAAAGTGTGGCGAAATCAGACATTTATGATCCCTTCCAGAGAATCTGGGCCAGGTGGCGGGCCTCCACGCCCGTGCCGCGGCGGTTCAGCCCGCCCCGAATCTGCATCAGGCAGCTAGCGTCGCAGGCCGCAACCGTCGACGCCCCGCTCTTGACCACGTTCGCAACCTTGTCGTCCAGCATGGCCTGGGAGATGTCCGGGTACTTGACGGAGAAAGTCCCGCCGAAGCCGCAGCAGGTGTCGGCGTCCTCCAGCGGGACGTACTCCAGCCCCTTTACGCCTTTCAACAGGGACACGGGTTCTTTGACGGCTTCCAATTCCCTGAGCAGGTGACACGAGGGATGATAGGTAACCTTGTCGTCGTGGGTTGCGCCCACGTCCGTAACGCCCAGCACATTCACCAGAAACTGGGAGAACTCGTAGACCTTGCCGCTGAGGGCCTTGGCCTTCGGCCCGTACACCGGGTCGTCTCGAAAGATGTCCGGGTAGAAGACCTTCATCATGGAGGCGCAGGATCCGGAGGGCACGACGACGTACTGGCAATGTTCGAAGCCGTCGAGCACGCGCCGGCCAAGCTGCGTGGCGTCCTTACGGAAGCCGGAGTTGTAGAGGGGCTGACCGCAGCAGGTCTGGTCCGGCGGGAAGTCCACCCGCACCCCCTGACGCCGCAGCACGCCCACCACCGCCTCGCCAACTTCGGGAAAAAGCTGGTCCACCAGGCAGGTGACAAACAGGGAAGCGAGGATTGGGGTAGTTTCAGCCATCAGTCCCTCGGCTCAAAGATTGAAACTCAGAGTATCAGAGCGCCGCAAGCGGGGCAAGCAGTCCGGGATTCTGAGGGGAAGAAGAGGCTTCTGTCAGAAGAAGCGTTTTATGATGATGGGTTCTTTCACGTCGGCTCGAATATTCGTGATGTCTCTGTCCAGACTGTCGAAACGATCTTCTACAGTGGTCTTCAAACTGGCTAACATGTTTGCCACTTCGGACATCCTGGCATCAAGTGATGTTAGACGCTTGCCAACGTTGTCGATAGACTGTGAGTTGGCTCGTACCGCCTCCGGAATTCCCTTTGCCTCTTCCGACAACCTCGACACTGAGGTATCAAGGGCTGTGACGTGGCCTCCAATGTTTGCTATTGCTTTCGCCGTTTCAGCTACGCTCTGAAAGTCATCGCGCATCTCCGACGCTATGGATGCAAGGGATCTCACGGAGTCGCCAACCTTTGCAATAGCCTGGGAATTGGCTTTGGTCGCCTCAGATACCGCTTTCAGCTCAGTGCCGTCCAACATATCGG
The DNA here is from genome assembly GCA_964397605.1 of uncultured Dehalococcoidia bacterium. Lineage (GTDB taxonomy): Bacteria > Chloroflexota > Dehalococcoidia > Lucifugimonadales > JAPULR01. The sequence goes on from CAYNJI010000047.1 coordinate 7,381, forward strand.
CTCCGACCTTAAGCACCTTAGACGCCTTGATTTGCGCTCCTTCCAGAGCCTTCAATGCCTTTGCGGCCTCAGCGACGAAACGCTCAACCGCGCCCGCCGTCTCCCTAAGGCTTGCGTTAGCCTTCTCCTCGGTCTCTCGGAGCCTTGTCAGGACAAGTAGTTGCTCTCTTATGTTTGACAATGCGTCTGCTGATTCGCGGAATCTCCGAACTACGGCGTCTAACTCTAGTTGACTGGGGCTTTCGGTTGTCATTTATTCAACCC
>CAYNJI010000048.1:0-7588 GCA_964397605.1 uncultured Dehalococcoidia bacterium
GTAGAGAGGTGCAGCCCTTTGGGTTCGACGTTCGATCAACACTATGGAGGACAAGTACAGAGATGGTAAAGGTCGTCTGGATATCTCATCCCAAATAGTCTATTCCCACACTAGACAACTGTCAACCAACTCTAGTACACGTTTACGAATCAGGGGTAGGCAGGAATGGGGGCGTTGGCTAAAGGGCGCGAGATTCTTCGCTGCGCTTATAATGAAAGTATGAAGGAATGGCGACTGCCTTGCCTGCCGCAAATGGTTGCAACCTTTGTTGAGCCTGCTACCATTGGGTCAGACGCTTTAGGAGGCTAGTGAATGGAGTCGGAGACTCGGAAGCCCTTCGTCCGATATTCTTTCTTTCGGGTAGATGGCGAGTGGCGCAAACTGCCCGAAGGCCAGCACCGGGAGGGACGTGCCCAGCTGGTTGAAGCTGTTGCCGAACTCGGATCCACCATGGACATCCGCAGCTACTCCCTTATCGGCACCCGCGCCGACGTTGACTTCATGCTATGGCAGATTTCTCCCAGCCTGGATGCGCTTCAGGGCCTGGCTTCCCGCATTCTCGCCACCGGAATGGGGCGATTCCTTACCACCGCCTACTCCTATCTAGCCGTGACCAGACCCTCGCCGTATACAGGCAGCCACCGTCCCGCGGGACACGGGCCGAGGGATGGGGCAATTACACCCAGAGGTGACGATTATCTCTTCGTCTACCCGTTTACCAAGACTCACGAGTGGTACCAGTTGCCCCAGGAAACGCGCCAGGACCTGATGAACGAGCACTTCACGGTGGGGCACCGATATCCCGGCATCAAGGTGCACACCACCTACTCTTTTGGAATAGACGACCACGACTTCGTTTTAGGGTTCGAAGGCAACGATCCGGAGGAGTTCGTCCGGCTGGTCATGGACCTGCGCCATTCCAAGGCCAGACCGTACACGCTGAGGGACACTCCCATATTCACCTGCGTCAATACGCCCCTGGAAGAGTGCCTGTCCAGCTTGGGCTAGGCGTAGGGAATCTAGCGGCTAATCCGGTTCAGATATATCCGCGACGCGGTGAGGAAGCCAATGGCCGTTTCGCCCTTCGGTGTCTCAAAGGTGATGACGTCACGATAGTCACCCAACTCCAAGATCTTGATTTCCTCACCGGGGAGAATCTGATACCGACACAGAAACGCCAACAGCTTCGAGTCCTCGTCGGGCAGGCTAACGACCCGATAAGTCACGCCCGGCTTCGCCTCGCTCATGGGAATCACCTTCCCAATCGGCTTTTTGTAGCCGCTGCCAGGGATGGGCTTCCCGAAGGGGCAGGTTGTTGGGCCCTTCACGGCGACATTTATCCGGTCCTCCAGGTAGGGGGAGATGCCGTGCTCCAACTGATGGGCCTCTTCGTCGGCCCGGGGCAGGTCCACCCCCAATACGTCCACCACGAGACGCTCCGCCAATCGGTGTCGACGGGCGATACCCGCGGCCAACTGGGCACCCTTCTCGGTGAACTCGATTTCCTTCTTGGAAGACACCCGAATGAGCCCGTCTCGGGACATACGACGCATCATTCCAAGAATGGAAGGGAGGGTAGTTCCCAAACCCTCTGATGCAGGGAGACGGCGAATATAGCCCGCTAACTGCGCTAGAACCGTCGCTTCCTTCTCTTCTTTTAGGATGTGGAGGGAGAGAAGGTAGTTCTCCACCACGGAAGAGAGACGTTCCGATGGCTTGGGCTGCGCCGTTTGCTTGGGAATATCCGTGTTCATAGCCGAAGAGGGATTTACCTACGCCGAATGGTCTAGGCCGGGCACGGCGAGGGCCAGCCTGTGGCTGGCTTAATCGCCCTAGAGGCTACGCTTTAGGGTGGAAAGATCCCTGTCCTTAAAGTAGTCGTAGTTCATGTCAATGAAGTTGCCCCACTCCTCCGGCACCGTGTCTTCCGGGAAGATGGCAACCACAGGGCAAACGGGCTCACAGGCCGCGCAGTCAATGCACTCGTCCGGATTAATGAAGAACATGTTGTCGTCATCCGTAGTATAGATGCAATCTACGGGACAAACGTCCACACATGCAGCATCTTTAACGTCCACACACGGCTCCGCGATGATGTACGTCATGAACTAGCGCTCCTTGTCACAAATTACGGCTTTCCTGCCCGTCCAGACAGGGCCGTCACAGGAATGAATTATATCATAATTGCTAGCGAAATCCCACTTCCCAGTACTTGTGCCCCTGTGATTGCCGTTCTGCCTTGGAAGGCGGAACGGGTTTTCCGACGCCAACTTAGAGGACCAGTCCATAGGTACGCTTCTTGATACTGAGATTAACGAAGGTCTCCGTGCGCGTTACTCCCGGAATGGTGCCAATCTTGGTGCGAAGAAAGACACCTAACTCCTCGGTGGAGGGCTTGGCCACGCAAGCAAAGACATCGAAGGCTCCGGTGGTAATGGCCACGTAGTGCACGTCTTCCATGACGGTGATAGCGTCGGCCACGGCGTCGAGCTGGCCCGGGGCAGTTTGAAGCCCAATGAGGGCCGTGGTGGGGTAGCCCATCTTGCTGAGATCGGGCACCGCCTTGATCTTGATGACGTCCTCTTCCACCAGCCGGCGCAGGCGGCGGCGAATGGTGCCTTCGCTCACCCCAACCTCCCGCGCTATTTTCGCGTTGGACGCCCGTCCGTCTATCTCCAGAATGTTGATTATCTGATTATCGGTAAAATCCTGCTTGGTAACCAACTCTTCCATCCTGACCTCCCGCTCACAACGATAATTAAGCCGTGGTATAATAAACTTCAAGACGAATCCTGTCAATAGGCCCATGTATCAAGACGATAGCGTTAGATAATTGGCCATTACCTTTTGAAATACATAATATTGGAGCTTTTACGACGATTGTCCCTTTTCCCCGGCAGCCACAGAACGCTGAAGGGAAATCATGTTCTCTGCTTGGTAAAACCGGCGTGATTCTGATATAGTTCAAAGTCGACTAGGAGGGATCGCATAGTGGTCTAGTGCGGGCGCCTGCTAAGCGCTTTGGCCGAGAAATCGGCCTCGTGGGTTCGAATCCCACTCCCTCCGCCAGGAGTTTTTTCTCCTACTTCGAGCAACAATTACATACAACCGTAAGCAGAGATTACATCCATCATGAGCAGCTACTACATTTGGACTATCGGCTGTCAGATGAACAAGGCCGATTCCGAAAGCCTCTCAACCGCCCTTAACCAGGCGGGCCTTATCCCCACGACTAACGCCTCCCACGCCGACTTGGTGGTGCTCAACTCCTGCGTTGTACGCCAGAGCGCCGAAAACAAAGTCATCGGTACGCTGGGGATGATGAAATCCGTGAAGGCCAAGAAGCCCGGCCAGATTCTCGCCCTCATGGGCTGCATGGTCGGACCTAAAACCGCGGACCTGGAGCGCCGCTTCCCCCAGGTGGACGTTTTCATGCGCCCTCAGCAGTTCGCCCCGGTCCTCGACCTGCTCCAGGAGCGGCTGGGCATTGATACTGAAGGCTGCCTCAGCGCCGTCGCTCCGGCCAGTCCCTCAGTCAGCAGCTACGTACCTGTCATCCACGGCTGCGACCTGATGTGCACTTTCTGCATCATCCCCTTCCGTCGCGGTCGGCAAGTCAGCCGTCCGGTGGAAGACATTACCCATCAGGTGGACCTGATGACCCAGCGGGGCATGAAGGAAGTTACCCTTCTGGGCCAGACGGTGGACGCCTACGGCCACGACTTTGAAGACCCTTGCGACCTCTCGCGACTGCTCCACGCCGTGCACTCCGTGGAGGGTCTGGAGCGGCTGCGCTTCCTCACGTCGCACCCAATCTTCATGAGCCGGGACATCATCCAGGCGGTGGCGGACTTGCCCAAGGTCTGCGAGCACATAAACCTGCCCTTCCAGGCAGGCGACGACGACGTGCTACAGGCCATGCGCCGTCGATATACGCAACGGCAGTACCGCCAACTGATAGACGACATCCGCGCCACCGTTCCCGACGTGGCCATCAGCACCGACGTAATCGTTGGTTTCCCCGGGGAGACCCACGAGCAGTTCATGGAAACCTCCCGGCTAATGGAGGATATCCAGTTCGATAAGGTGCACATGGCCGCCTATTCTCCACGGCCAGGGACTTTCGCCCACCTCAAACTTCCCGATTCCGTAGACCGCGAGGAAAAGCGGCACCGGCTCAAGACCCTGGAGACCCTCCAGAAGGAGATTCAGGAGAAGAAGAACCGCCGGCTAGTCGGAACCACCGTAGAAGTTCTTGTAGAAGGGCAGAAGAAAGAGCGGTGGCAGGGTCGCACAAGACAGGATAAGCTGGTATTCTTTGAGCACCCCACAGACCTTTTGGGCCAGACGGTCGCAGTGAAGATTGAGGCCGCCACCCCTTGGTCGCTGCGGGGCGCGCCAACGAAGGGCCGCCAACCTACTCAGGCGGGGGTGTCGCCATGACCCTAAACCTCAGGAACCCAAGCGCAGGGAAGAAACCCTTCCTGCCCATCACGGAAATTGAGCACGCCGCCTTCTGCAAGAGCGAAGACGAGCTGCCCGCCAAGCCCCTTCTCGATGAAATAAAAGTTAACATCCGCTGGCAGAAGATACCCCTGAAGTACCTGCGCCTGACCGCCGAAGAGCTGGACCAACGGATCCACCAGGCACGCCAGGAGCTAGGGACGAAAGTCGTCATACTGGGCCACCACTATCAGCGGGAAGAGGTTATCGAGTACGCCGACTTCCAGGGAGACTCCTTCCTCCTCTCGCAGCAGGCCGCCAGCCAGGTCCAGGCCGAGTACATCATCTTCTGCGGCGTTCACTTCATGGCGGAAACCGCTCGCATTCTCTGCGCGCCCCACCAGAGGGTCATTCTCCCCAACATCACCGCGGGCTGCTCCATGGCCGACATGGCGCCCACCGACGACGTTCTGGACGCCTGGGACGATCTGGAGGACTTACTGGGGCCCAATGCGGTAATACCTATCACATATATGAACTCCACGGCTGAGATTAAGGCCCTGTGCGGCAAAAACGGCGGCATCGTTTGCACCTCCTCCAACGCCGCAGCAACCTTCAAATGGGCCTTCCAGCGAGGCGACCGGGTACTCTTTCTCCCCGATCAGCACTTGGGGCGCAACACCGCCTTCAAAATGGGCATTGACCTGGACAGGATGATTGTCTGGAACCCCTTCAAGCCCATGGGCGGACACACTGCGGAGCGGATACGGGAATCGAAGGTCATACTATGGCAAGGGCATTGTTCGGTGCATACCCGCTTCTCCCCCCGGCAGATAGAGACCGCCCGCCAGAGGTACCCGGACATCACCGTGATCGTACACCCGGAGTGCACCCTGGAAACGGTCCAAGCCGCGGATATTAACGGCTCCACTGAGGTCATTCGCAAGACCATCAACGAGGCCCCTTCCGGCAGCCAGTGGGCCATCGGCACTGAGATAAGCCTGGTCAACCGCCTCGCCAAGAACAACCCGGACAAGGTCATCTTCTGCCTGGATCCAATCGTTTGCCCGTGCTCCACCATGTACCGCATCCACCCCGCCTATTTGTCGTGGGTGCTGGATTCTCTTCTGGATGGAGAAATAGTCAACGAAATTCGGGTAGACCCGGAGACCACGCGCTACGCCCACACCGCACTGAAGCGGATGCTGGAGGTCTCCTAGGATAGGCCGGACTCCATTGAGGGATCAGCCCGCAGGCCCCGAATTCCGTGCCGCCGGAGTAACACGGCTTGCTTGAAATCACGCGTGAAATCCGGCGCCTCATCGACCGCGCCTTGGAAGAAGACCAGGCCTTTGCCGACGCTACGACCCAGGCGCTGATAGACCCCTCCATCCGGGCCGTCGGCGAATTCCGAGCCGAAGAACCCGGCATACTGTCGGGTATCTCTGCTGCTCTAGAGGTGTTCCAACGCCTCCGTTCCTCAGCCGAGACTCATGTCCTCATCGAAGACGGCTCCTCTCTCGCCCCCGGCCAAATCATGGCCACAGTCACCTCATCCGCCGACGTCATCCTCCGGGGTGAGCGGCTGGCCCTCAACATCCTGCAGCGCATGAGCGGCATCGCCACCCAGACCGCCGAATACGTCAAGGCCGTGGAGGGCACGGGCGCCCGCATTATCGACACCCGCAAGACCGCCCCCGGACTCCGCACCCTGGACAAGTACGCCGTGCGCGTTGGCGGCGGCCACAACCACCGCATGCACCTGGGAGACGGCATACTCATCAAGGACAACCACCTGTATCTCCTCGACCGCGAGTCTACCTCTCTCCCGCAACTCATCCAGCGCGCGCGGGAGAAAGCGCCCCACACCCTCAAGATAGAAGTGGAAGTCACCAATCTCCACCAGTTGGAGGAGGCTCTTGAAGGTCGGGCTGACATCATTCTTCTAGACAACATGTCCGTTGAAGAGATGGCGGAAGCCGTCCGCATCACCGGTGGCCGCGCCATCCTGGAGGCTTCCGGCGGCATCACCCTCGACAACGTTGCTGCCGTAGCCACAACCGGCGTCGACCTGATATCCGTGGGCGCGCTGACCCACTCCGTCAAGGCCCTAGACATCAGCATGGACATATCAACCATCCGCTAGCCAAACGGAATCGAATACACCGCCCCAGAAAGGTGAACCATGACGACAGGTAGAACCCGCTCTCCCATCGAACGCAACATGGCCATGGAGCTAGTCCGTGTCACCGAGGCCGCCGCCATCGCCGCCGCCCGTCACATGGGCAAGGGCGACAAGGAGCTGGTGGACCAGGCCGCCGTGGACGCCATGCGATTCACCCTCGGCTCCATATCGATGGACGGCGTGGTCGTCATCGGCGAAGGAGAAAAGGACGAGGCCCCCATGCTCTACGTGGGCGAGTACATAGGCGATGGTCAGCCACCACAGGTGGACATCGCCGTGGACCCCATCGACGGCACGACTCTTCTCTCGAAGGGGCTGCCCGGCGCGATTGCCGCCATTGCTCTATCCGCCCGAGGCACCATGAAGGTGCCCTTCCAGTTTGCCTATATGAACAAGATAGCGGTGGGGAAGGCGGCCAAGGACGTTATAGACATCAACGCCCCGGTGGAGACCAATCTGTCAAATATAGCCAAGTCCATGGGCCGGAGGGTGGAAGAACTGACGGTGGAGGTACTGGACCGCCCCCGCCACCACCAGCTGCTGGTAGAGATTCGGAGCGCTGGCGCCCGCGTGAAGCTCATCTCCGACGGGGACGTTGCCGCCGGCATCCACGCGGCTCTACCCGACTCCGGCATCGACGTGCTCATGGGCGTTGGCGGGACCACCGAAGGCGTCCTCACCGCCGCCGCCATACGGTGCATAGACGGGGCCATCCACTGCAAGGCATGGCCGAGAAACGATGAAGAACGGCAAGCGGCGCTGGAAGCGGACGTCGACCTGGAAAAGGTGCATACGACTACGGACCTGGTGGGGGGCGAGGACGTGTTCTTTGCGGCCACGGGCGCAAGCTCCGGGGAGCTATTGCGAGGCGTCCGCTTCTTTGCAAACGCCGTTCAGACCCAATCGCTGGTGATGCGCTCCCGCTCCGGCACCCTCCGTTGGATAGACTCCCTCCACGAC
>CAYNJI010000049.1:0-2364 GCA_964397605.1 uncultured Dehalococcoidia bacterium
CGTAAGAAGCATCGAGAACCAGCAGCCTGTCCACGGCGACGGCCGCGAGAATTCGCTGAACCTCACTTCGGTCAAGGTACACTCCCGTGGGGTTGTTTGGATTGCAAAGAAAGACCATGCCAGGCCGGATGCGTTTGATGGTGTACACCGCGGCGTGGATGGACCAACGAAACTGCTGCGCCTCCTCGGCCTGGAAGAAATGCATGTCGCCGCCCGCGATGGTCGTCACCTCTTCGTATTCACCGAAAGTTGGGGCAAATATCAGGCACGTCTGACCGGGATTGAGAAAAGCGCGCGTCAGAAGATGTATAAGCTGCACGGTACCGTTACCAACGAGAATCTTATTGATGCCGACCTCCAGACGCGCTGCGATTGCCTCTCGGAGAGCCAGGCAATGGCGATCCGGGTAGGCAGACAAGTTTGCCTTAGCTGCGGCATTCCTAACCCGCAGAGATGGTCCCAAGGGGTTTACGTTGGAGCTGAAATCCAGCACCTGTTCGGGCCGAAGGCCCAATCGTTGCAACTCTGCCGCGTCCAACCCACCATGTACCGTCGCCACTCCGACCTCCCCCTCAGATCAGTCCCAAAATCGCATGACGCGCCGCCAACAGGCCCAGGGCTAGGAATAACGCGAGTGCGGCCGCTCGCTCCCCGATTCGGACAGCTTTGTTAATGTCGTCAGCGGCCGGCTCCGGCATTTCCTGTCCCAGGCAATAGTGCCCAACCTTTTCCAATCGCGCTCCCAGTAGTCCGGCCATGGCGCTCATGGTCCATCCTGCATTCGGGCTGGCGGTGAGGCTTTGGTCTCGCAGCATGGTCTGCCATCCGCGGCGAACTGGGAGCCGACAAAGAGATCCGGCAATGAGCAGCAATAGAGCGCTGAGGCGCGCCGGCACAAGATTGACGATGTCGTCCAGATGCGCCGATGCCTTGCCAAGGAATTCAAGGGGGCCGCGATGGCCGAGTATGCTGTCCAGAGTATTGATCGCCCTGTAGACGATGGCGCCCGGCACTCCTAGAATGGCGAAGGCAAGCCACGGCGCGATGTAGCTATCCGTCGTATTTTCGGCCACCGACTCTATCGCCGCGGCTGTCACCAGGGGTCCTGGGAGCGATGCAATGTCACGGCTGACAAGGTTCCTCAAACTCATTCGCGCGTCATTTAAACGGCCTTCCAAAAGAGTTTGTCGGGTCTTCTCCGCCGCCGCGGACAGACCCTTGACAGTGAAAGTGGTCCGAAGTATCACCGCTCCATCTGCCACGTAAGCTATTGGACCTAACGACTTTAGAACGGTTACTGCAATAAGGGCAAGGATGCTCCAAAAGCCTACTACCGCGACAACAATGACGCAGCCGTATAAAAAGGCAAACACAGGCCTCTGCGGGGCAGGGCGCTTCAAGAATTCCACGGTGCGCCCGATCCATACCACGGGGTGGATCTTCAGCGGCGGCTCTGGCAGGAGTCGGTCAAGCATCACCGCCAGCGCCAGCACAAGGGCATTCAGGCCAAGAACGTCCCACCAAGTTGAGAACGTCATGAAACAAGCATCAGCGAGTTACGTAGTGCGAGGTTGGACCTATGCATCATCTGCATCCAGTCTTCATACAACTTGCTATTATAGTCAGGCAAAGTCTTGGTTCGCGCAAGTGGCACAACGTTCCGTCGTACTAATGCCGTTAATCGGCCGGCGGTTTAGTTGAGTGGAAGACGTCACTTGACAGTCCTATTGCGGCGGCATATCATCTGATTCACAACTGAAATATAGCCACTGACCGTTCAGGTGCCCACCTAGGGAGAATAGGGAAGGCGGTGAAAATCCGCCGTGGTAGCGCCACTGTAAGCGGGGTTTGAGGCCGAAGTCCACTGTCGGATTGCCGACGGGAAGGGCAAGGCCAGGAAGCTCCCCCGCAAGCCAGGAGACCTGCCTGAACGGAAGGTGACCACTCTCCGCACCAGAGAGGGGCCCTCCAACTTCGGGCTTGATGCCCGATGAGAGCGACACCAAAGCCTCCGGCGGAGAAAAGCCGGAGGTGTTTTTGTTTAGGGACATTGGACTCGACAGGCTGAAGTCCTACCGACAAGCGAGCGTAGCCGCTCGTCTTGCCGTTGGCTCCGCAGCTCTCGGCCTGATTGTCCTTGCGGCGGCCCTGCTGTCGCTCAGTCTTGGACCCGTCGAGATACCCGTCAGCCACGTTGCCGCCATCATTTTCTCGCCTCTTGGACTAGACTTGGCGGAATTTGGACGGACCGAAGAGCTTGTTATCCAGCAGATACGGCTGCCCCGGATAGTTGTCGGCGCATGCGTAGGCATGGCTCTGGGAGTCGCCGGAGCAACCATGCAGGGACTGTTTCGCAATCCCATG
>CAYNJI010000049.1:2374-7588 GCA_964397605.1 uncultured Dehalococcoidia bacterium
CATGGCAGACCCGGGCATCATCGGCGTATCTGCAGGCGGCGCCGTGGGTGCTGTGGTGGCTATAGCCATTGGTGCGGCCGGAGTCTTCTTCCTGGCACTGCCCGCGTTCGCCTTCGTGGGCGCTATTGCCGCCTGCTTTCTGGTCTACGGCATTGCCGCCGTCGGAGGGCGCTTCTCCATGGCCACGCTCCTCTTGGCAGGGGTGGCGGTCAACGCATTTCTGGGGGCAGTGGTAACCACCATTATCATCCTACTGCCCGACAACGCAGCTCTGCGGGAGATCCTTTTCTGGCTTGCGGGTGGCCTGGACTCCCGAACCTGGGAGCACGTACAGGTATCCGCTCCGTTCATCCTTGGTGGTATTGGTGTAATTCTACTTATGACCAGGGACCTGAATTTGCTCATGCTGGGGGACGATGAAGCCCGGTCCATGGGCGTTCGAGTTGGCCCCACTAGGATAATTCTACTGGCGGCCGCGGCTATGGCGACAGGTGCCGCCGTGGCTGTCAGTGGAACCATCGCCTTCGTAGGGCTCGTGACTCCGCATGTGCTCAGGCTTCTCCTCGGGCCGGACCACCGGGTGCTATTGCCTATGAGCGCCGCAGGTGGGGCCATCTTCGTCCTCTTGGCCGATACCGTCGGCAGGACGATTATCCAACCGGCGGAATTCCGCGTCGGCGTGCTAGCCGCCTTTGTAGGCGCGCCCTTCTTCATATTCCTGCTGATAAAGAACAAACAACGGGCATACTCACTATGAGGCAAATGAAATGAAAGGAGTCTCCATGTCATTACGCCGATCTTCCATACTGACGTTATCACTGGCCATCTTAATTGCGATTTGGTTGGCAGCCTGCTCTTCGGAGATATCCACGCCTGCATCTACCGCGGTTCCGGCTCCAACGACTGCTCCCAGCACTCCACCAACTACTCAGCGACCTACTCCGGCGCCTACTACTCCAGCTCCTACCTCAATGCCTTCACCTACGCCTGCGTCGACGCCAATTCCTAAGCCTGAGGCTACTCCACCTCTTACGCCGGCGCCCACGCCTGACCCTGTTGCCACGGCATTGGTGGGCGTTCCCGGCATCGTCGACCCGACCAACCTCGGTTGGCCGCGTGAGGTGGAGGGTCTAAACGGGCTCGTGAGCATCCCCGCCAAGCCCCAGCGCATCATAGGCGCCTCCATTGGCCACGATGAGGTAATCCTGGCATTGGTCCCTGTCGAGAGGTTGGTCGCCGTGGGCAGCTTCAGCAAGAACGCTACATACTCGAACGTGTACCAGTTGATCCAGGACAAACCAGAGATAACACGAGACCCGGAGACCATCATAGCCCAGGCTCCCGATGTTTTGGTCACTAGTCCCTTTTTCCCGGCGGAAGGAATAGAGGCCCTGACCAGGGTGGGAATTCCGGTGGTCCAGACAGAGCTTCAGCACGACGCCAAGGCTCGAATCAACAATATCCTTCTGGTAGGATACATTCTAGGCGAGGAGGAACGGGCTTTAGAGTTCGCTGCGGAGGTGCGTGAGAGATACGAGTCTCTAGTCGTAGTGACTGCTGCCGCCGAACCCAAGCCAAGGGTCTTGGCTCTCACCAGCTTTTCCGATAGCCTGTGGACAGCCGGGGCCAACTCCACCGAGGGGAGCGTCATTTTCGCAGCAGGTGGCATCAACGTTGCCGAAGTTGCAGGCATTGAGAGCAACAAGACCATAAGCCTGGAGGGAGTCATCACAATGGACCCGCAGGTCATCATCATCCCCCAACCCGTGGAATTCGGCGCGGAGGAGTTTAGGGACAGCCTACTAGCCAACGAAGCTCTGGCCAATGTTCCCGCAATCAAGAACGAGCAGGTCCACGTTGTGGAGAGCAAGCACGTTACGACTCTCTCCTACTGGAACATTCGCGGTGCCGAGGACCTGGCGCGGATTCTCTGGCCGGATGCCTTTTCCGAAGAGCCTTCCCCAACTTTTAGCTTGGTGGAGTGACATAACGTGAAAGATCACAAGGCAGAGGCCGTCGCAGCCCAGGACCTTTCTTACCGGATAGAAGCCCAATGGCTGCTTGATAGTGTCGACCTCCGCGTGGAAAAGGGGCAGATGGTCGGGCTGATAGGCCCAAATGGCGCGGGAAAGTCGACCCTCCTCCGGGCCATATCCGGTATCCTTCGCTGTCAAGACGGCACCGTGATGCTGGAGGGCCGTGACCTGAAAGCCATGACGGCCAAGGATGTGGCCGCGGGCCTCGCACTGGTACCCCAAATTGCCCCTTACACCCATGGATTCACCTCCATGGAGCTGGTGCTAATGGGCCGTTACCCTCATCTGGGGCGGTTTCAGGTAGAGGGTAAGGCGGATGAGCGAATTGCCAGAAAGGCCATGGCTATTACTGAAACGGACCAGTTTGCCCACAGGACGCTGGACACGTTGTCCGGTGGCGAGAGGCAACGGGTCTTTCTGGCGCGGGCCCTTGCACAGCAGCCACGAATGCTCCTGCTGGACGAGCCGACGTCGAACCTTGATGTGCTGCATCAACTCATTGTGTTGGGCCTTGTCCGACAGCTGGTGGACGACGGCTTGACGGCGGTTGCCGCCTTCCACGATCTTTCCATGGCCGCCCGCTACTGTGACAAGCTGGTGGTCATGTCTGGAGGGAAGGTTATTGCCACGGGGTTGCCGGAGGATGTTCTCACCCCAAGGCTGATAGAAACGGTCTTCAAGGTGAAGGCGGCGGTATATCAGGACCCGGTCACCGGCTCTATGGCCGTGAGCCTCATCGGACCGGCGAACGGGTCACAGCCGGCGGAGACAACAGCGTCAGTGAGAAACTCGTCTCATAAGGGAGGCGGTTTATGACTCCGTCAAAAAACAAAAGCGGCGCCACCCCCACCCGGTCAGCAGGGCGACGCCGTGTTCGGCAGAGCCTTGTCGTAGTGAACACCGGCGAGGGTAAGGGCAAGACCACGGCGGCGTTGGGAGTCATCTTTCGTGCCTGGGGCAGAGATTTCCGGATCAGGATGTTCCAGTTTATCAAGCACACCGGGGCCCGGTTCGGCGAGCAGCGGGCCGCTCAAAAGCTGAACATTCCCATGGAAGCCCTGGGAGACGGATTCACCTGGCTCTCCAAAGATTTGGATAGAGCCGAGGCCCTGACAGTGCAGCAATGGGGCAGGCGCAGAGATGCCATCTTAGAGGGCGTCGAGGACATCATCGTCCTGGACGAATTTACATACGCCCTCCATTACGGCTGGGTCCCCGTTACAGACGTGGTTGAAACTTTAAAGCGACAGCCCGATACCCTTCACGTCATAATCACCGGCAGGTACGCGCCCAAGGAACTGATAGACTGCGCGGACCTGGTGACGGAGATGAAGCTCATCAAGCACCCATACGCGGATAGGCGTCTCAGGGCCCAGCAAGGCATAGAGTTCTAGCCATGATACTGGACGATATTATCACTAGCATCCAGCCAGTCGACGCAGAAGCCCGTCGGCGAGCAGTCCTCCGGCAAGCGGACCTGACGAAGCCGCCCGGAAGCCTGGGCCAACTGGAGGAACTGTCCATTCAGCTGGCCGGAATCTTGGGCACGGAGCGTCCATCCATCCGACGTAAGACCATCATAGTGGCCGCCGGCGACCACGGCGTAACGGCTCAGCGCGTCACCGACTATCCACAGGTGGTGACTTCTCAGATGGTGTTGAACTTCCTGGCCGGTGGCGCGGCGATCAACGTCATCGCTCGCAGCACTGGAGTAGATTTGGTTATTGTGGATGCGGGCGTGGCCTCTCCCATTCCCCCTCATCCCAACCTACGAGTACTAAAGCTGGGCCGCTCCACAGGCGACATTAGCAAGGGGCCTGCCATGAGCCGGGACAGCGCCGAGGCCAGCATCATGGCGGGAGTTGATCTAGCGCGAGAGGTGGTCGACGGTGGGGCCGATGCCATCGGCACCGGCGACATGGGCATAGGAAACACAACGTCCTCCAGCGCAATCACATCCGTTCTCACAGGACGGCCGCCTCATGAGACGACTGGTCGCGGCACAGGAAGAACCAATGCCCAGATGGAGCGAAAGATAGCCACGGTACAACGGTCACTAGACGTCAATCAGCCTAATCCCGCCGACGCTCTGGACGTTCTGGCCAAAGTTGGTGGATACGAGATCGGAGTCCTCGCCGGGGTAATTCTTGGCGGCGCGTTGGCCTGCCGACCTGTGGTGCTGGACGGGTTCATCTCGGGAGCAGCGGCCCTGATAGCCCACAAGCTTTGTCCAATCGTGGCTGACTATCTCGTCGCCGCCCATCAATCGGCAGAATTGGGCCACGCCGTTGTGTTATCTCACTTGGGATTGCGACCCTTGCTTAACCTGGACATGAGGCTGGGAGAGGGTACGGGCGCGGCTTTGGCCATGCCACTGATAGAAGCTGCTGCGGCCTGCCTCAGTGAGATGGCAACCTTCCAGGAAGCCAGCGTTACCGATCGGCCGTTAGGATTTGATGCCGAGAGCGGCCCGTGACGAGCCTCCGTCATGCCTTCGGTTTCCTGACCATCTTCCCTGTTGCGCGCCTCAAGACGCCTCCCACCGCATCGTCCACTGCATATTTTCCACTGGTGGGTTTGGCCCTGGGCGGCATCCTGGCCGGGCTGGATTTAGCCGCCAGACAGGTCCTTCCCATGCCCGTCGTAGGTGCGCTACTTCTTGTGGCCTTGCTCATTACAACCCGGGCAATCCACATAGAGGGATTTTTGGACAGCTGCGACGGATTGCTGGGTGGCAGAAATCGGACACAACGGCTCAGGATCCTCCGGGACTCCCGTGTAGGAGCATTTGCCGTTGTTGGCGGCGTCGGCTTGCTCTTGCTGAAGTGGGCACTACTCGCCAGCAGCCCAGTCAATGCTCGTACCGAGCTGTTGGTGCTGTTTCCGTGCCTGTCAAGGTTTGGTATGCTCTCCAGCATGGTCGCGTTTAGCTATGTCAGGGAGCAGGGGTTGGGAACGTCCTTCAGGATTGGACGCAACTGGAGGCAGTTAGCCCTGGGCTTCATCATCGCGGCAGCGGCAGCCGGCGTACTCATGGGCGCCGCAGGGCTGATCCTGCTGAGTGTCTCCCTCGTCGCCTCGCTGGCCTTGGGCTGGTGGGTCTCACGACTCATCGGAGGAATGACTGGGGATACCTACGGCGCAGTCAACGAGGTTGCGGAGGTCTCCGTGCTGCTCC